>JAILFF010000086.1 GCA_024697705.1 Ruminococcus sp. | reverse complement strand
TGTTATTGTTCGTATGATCTATCATTTTACTAAGTTTGATTAGTTAATCCAGCTTCACGCAAGTCTGCGCTTTGCGCAGCTGCGTGAAGCTGGATACTATAAAATTAAATACTGTTGAGGAGGTACTTTTTATGTTCGTTTCTGATGTAAAAGACAAGGCTGTTGAGTTCATGACCGCTCATCCGAAGTTCACCCGTTACGCTGTAACCGGTACTACCGCACTTGCTACTATTGGCGGTTCTGCTGTTGTAGCTTCTGCCGAAGGCGAGACCAGCGGCACTACTGCATCTACTACAGATACTGTTATCGATACTATCGTAACTGCTATGGGTGATGCTCTTTCCAGTGTAGCCGGTAAGGTTATTCCTGCTGCTGTTGGCGTTGGTATCGTCTTTGTAGCTGCTTCACTTGCTTGGCGTTGGTTCAAGCGTATGGCTTACAATTGACCGGCTGTTTATTTTGTTAGCAGTCGCTAAAATCTAAAAGTTAGGGGGTACACGTAAATATTATTTACTGTGTATCCCTTTTCTTGTCTTTTTGGGGGTGTAGTCTTGAAAAAGCGTGTTTTTTCTTTAATATGTGTATTGGTTATTGTTTTCACGGGCGCTTTTTCGTGCATAGCTTCCGCTGATTCTTCTGCTGTTCAGAAATATTTTAATTTGTATCGTCAATATTTGCGTGGATTAGGTGAATCTCTTTTTGATCCTGATTTTTTTGGATTAATAGGTGATTTGACTGATCTTCTTGGGGAACAACAAAATGCTGTACAGGAACAACAAGATGATTCCGACGGCTTGAAATTATATTATGCTTGCGAGCAGAAATATTTTCCTATTGATGTTTTAGGTTATTCAGCTTCAAATGATACTCTTAAGGATTGCGCCTATTTTGCTATAATTGAAAATTTTCGTTCCGAATCATATTCTTCTCGATACAATCTTGGAAATGCTTACTGTGTTGCGGTTCCTCTCGAATATGTTCATAATGTTTCTTCGTCTTTTGATGGTACTTACTATCGTTTAATTGCTTCCGGACCCATTGTATATTATCAATATACTTTAAAATTGCAAGTTGCTAATGATGGTACTCCTATAACTTATGCTTACAGTGGACCTACTGCACATAATGTTAGCAGCGGTCAATTCTATCTTAATAATATCACTGTTAACCCTGATCCTTTTTATTATGGAAGACGTCTTGGTTTAAATGATTTTGAACGTGCTCGTCTTCTTTTTACCGGCACCAGTAGCGAAACGCCCGGAACCATTAATTTGTTTTTAAATTCGTCTCGTGATATTGTTTCCGATGTTGATGGAACGTTTATGATCGGTTTCGGCATTCTTTATGATGATGGTTCCGATCGTATGTATTGCGGCGAATATATAGATTTTCGTGAAGTTGTAAGCGGCAGCTCCTGGGAATCATCTTTCGATCTTAAAGCATTTTCCGAATATGCTTACCGGAAGCGATGCCCTTTAGAAAACTATAAGGCGTTTATTTTTGCATATCAAAATGGCTTTGTTTTTAATATGGAATTCCCTTTGGAGCTTGATCCTCCCGGTGGCATTTTTAAAGATATAGAGGATCCTCCCGATTGGAAGGACTACGAGCCGGAGCCGTCCGAACCTCCTGTACCTCCTGTTTTTGAGGGTGACAGGATTTTCAATTATACTTCATCTGTCAATAATTATCAGTCTTTTAATTTTACAACTATAAATAATTATAACGTTAGCGGCGCTGGCGGCGGAAATACCGGTTCCGGAGATGATAGTTCTTCCGGTTCGGGTGATGATAGCTCTTCCGGTACCGATGATCCGGGAGGGGATAGCTCCTCGGGCTCTGACTCAGGCGGTGACGGTAGTTTCAATGATTGGTTTTCCGATGCCGTTGTTACCATCAATAATAATGTTAATGGTGGTCTTGATACATTAAACGAGAATATCCGTATAATCAAGGAAAACACAGAAAACTATTTTACAGCCGTTCATGATTATATTGAAGGTTATTTTCATGATTGGCTTGAATATATTGCAGCTCTTTTAAAAAAGTTCAGAGATGATTTTAATAATTGGACTACTGCTTTCGGTGATTATTTGACCGAATCTTTTAAAACTATCAACCGAAATATAGTTATTGTCGGTGATAATATTGTTAAGGCTATTAAGACCCAAGTTGTGCCTGATAAAGATGTTGTCTATGATATAGCTTCTTCTCATTTTCCAATGGTTGATCAGCTTAATACTGTTTTTACACAACATGAGGTTGAACAGAAGGATTTGATCGTTTCTATTCCTCTTTTTGGTTCCGATGCGGAACCGGCTGCTTATTTTGTAGAACAATCTCTTAATTCTGACGGTCAGCTCCGCGGGGGCGGCGAAGTTTCTCAAGCTTCTTCTTCTCCTATCAATGATGTGTCCGGTGACTGTGTTACTTTTAATCTTACTGATATATTTGCTCAGTATGATCTACCTCGTTTTCGTTCCGTTGGTTCTGTTTTTATTCTTGCAGCTACTTTTTTCAGTTTAATAAATATTACTCTTAAGATTTTTGGTTTGTCTTTTAAGTAAAGTAGGTGATCTGTTTGATTTTTGAAGATATAATGTCTAATGTTTTTGATATGTTTACTTCCGGTTCGGTTGATTTTAGTCATACAGATTCATATATCGGCGCTCTCGCAACTCTATTGACCTATATTGACTATTTTGACCCTATCGTTAATGTCTCGATGTTACTTACTTGTTGTGGTGTTATACTCGGTTGGACGATTCTTTGTGTTGTTATTCGTTTGGTTATAGAATTTTTTACTTAGGTGATTGTATGTCTACTATTATTGTTTTGTTTTTTATCGGTTATTTGTTTCATTGTCTTTATAAGCTCGTTGATATTGGTATGATAGCTTTATATCGATTTGTACGTAAGTTTAAAAAGACTCCTGAAGCTGAGAAGCTATAAGCAAATATGTTTTGAGGGTAAAATACAAAGTTCTGCCGGCTCCGCCGTTTAAAAAAAAGAAAAATATAGCTTTGTTTGTTATAGAAAAAATAAAAAAAATCAACGGTTTTTTCGCTGTTGGAACTGTTGGAACTGTTGTAAATGCGGATCAGATTGTTGGAAGGTTGTTGGAAATCAGTTGGAAACTGTTGGAAACCTGTTGGAATTGTGTTGGAACCTGTTGTAAAATCCAATAGGTTAATAAAGGATTTTTCAATAGGTTTCAATGCAATTTCAATTGGTTTTCAATAGTTTTCAATTGATTTTCAATAAGCTTTCAACTATCCCGCATTTTCAACGGTTTCAACGGTTTCAATGGCGAAAAAGCCGATACCTGAGCAGAAAGCCTATTTTCCCGGACTGCAAAAACGGCGGAAGCCGGCAGAAATTCAAGTATTTTACGGTTTGGTATGGTTGAAATTTTTGATTATGATTAGTTTTATTTTTATCGGTCTTTTAATTATAGGTGTTATAGTTGTTACATATTTATTTGGTACTGCTGTTTTCCCTGCTTTTTTTACTATGTGGGTCGATGCTTTTAAAGAAGCTGTCGGAAAAAATAAGTCCGATCGTGTTTTTAATCGTTATGGTGTTTATCTTTTCTGTGGTCGTGTCGGCACCGGTAAAACTATCTCGATGGTTCATGAAGCCCAGCGACTTAAAAAACGTTTCCCAAAACTTAAAATATACGCAAACTTCCATTGCTCCATAGCCGACGAGATGATCACCAGTTGGAAAGATATTTACTATTCCGAGAACATCGACGAGAACGGCGTTAATCAAGGTATACTGTTCTTGTTTGATGAAATACACCTTACCTTCGATAGTCAATCATGGAAGGACGCTCCGGCGAACCTGTTGGAGTATATAAGCTTGCAGCGGCACTTTCATAAGTGCATCTTCGGCAGTTCGCAAGTCTGGAGCCGAGTAAACAAGGTTATAAGAGAGCAAACGGATTTTGTTGTAGAATGCAGCAGTCACTTTGGCAAACGTTTGATCAAGAACGTTCTCTTCACACAAGAAAATTATCAGATCAACGGAGAACAAAAAGATGCCGGTATGAGAAAACGCAGAAATTATAATAAGTATTGTTTCTATGCTTCGGATAAGCTCCGAAAGCTTTATGATACCGATGAAATCGTTGGTAGCCTTGATACCGGTAAGATCGGCGTTACCAGAACCGAGAAAAAAGCAATGGAGCTTGATTTTCTTGATAAGAAAGCGTGATTATGAAACATAGAAAGTCTTTTTATGGTAAATGCTATTACTGCATCTGTACAGCTTGTAGCGGCTCTGTATGCCCCTTTAATCATCATTTGTATAGATGTTGCTATCGGTGTCAGGAACGCCGCCAGCGTTCGCCCAGGCTCGATTGTGATTACTTCACGCACTATCTTAAAGTAAGGCGTTTTAAGTTCCGAAGGACTCGCGCTCAGAGCTTGCGCAGCTCCGGAACGTACATCTTGAATGCTCATGGTTTGGTTTTCGTTGGTAAGTATGACTATTTGTTACTGATCGCTAATCGTCTTGGAGGTCAGATCAAGCCGCTTGATCATTTTGATTTCCTGAGTGGCGACTGGAAATAGTCTCCTCCTAATTTCGCTAAATTTTTATTTAGTGCAATTGGTTGTTAATTATTCCCTCCTCGCGCCTATCTGCTCTATATCAAGGCAAATTATCTTATCTTGTAAGGGCGATTAAAACAGTTCCTTTATTCTTCATTTAAAATTCCAGTAAACTTATCTATTATCATATATTGTGACCCAAAGCATCTCAGCCTTTACTGTAGTTCAGGAGCGCTGTCAAAAGTGATTATACAATCAAGGTCGCAGATCCTATCTGTTGATTTTTCGATAAAATGCAAATAGTTGATCAGCGAAACAATAACCGGATCCTGCTCGAAATAATCATAGTTTTCGGAGCCGATATCATAAATCAGTGTTAACCCGAAATCTGCATTGCCGTCTAAATGCTGTATAATAAAACTTGACACAACTCTAACAACCAGAGTAAGGAGACCTACACCAAGGAAGAGATCATGGAGCTGCTCGACAAGATCGCGTTAGCAAAGGAGCAGGAAGCCTAAACAACACCGGGGAGCGGAGCGTGTGCCGCTCCCCTTTTTATTTTTTGAAATAATCATTACCCGCGATAAAATCAATGAAATCATTTTTCTTAAGCAGCCCTCCGGACCGCTTCCGGAGCCGTTCAAGTTTCGCCCGGGAGCCGACAAACACGGTTTTATCCGTAACTAATACATAAGTACCAAAATTTGAAGGCAAAGCTTCTGTAACACGCCTGAACCGAAAATGTCGGTATTTTATGAAATGTGTGAAGTAATCACAATCGAGTTCGGGCGAGCGTATACGGCGTTCCTGGCACCGATAACAGCATAAACGAAACATTTTCATAAAAACACAACCTTTCACTTGACAAAACCATAAGTTTATGATATAATCAAGAGGAACAAAGGCGGAGGTTTCCTCTTGTCGGGTTTATGTATGTAGTCGGTGTGGGTTACAGCTTAGCGCACCGACTATTTTTTTACACTTGCTTTATTCGTCTGTAAAACTTGACGAACAGGCTAATAACAAAAAGCCGCATAACCATTATTATGCGATAAAAATAGCAGCCTCCGACAAATCATCTGAATCGGAGGCTGCTTGGCTATACGCCGACATTATACCCGTACTTAGATTTTTTAACCCTTCGCATCATACCAGCTTTTTCCCGAATGTGCATCGACCGTCATCGGAACCGCAAGAGAAACTGCTCTCTCCATTTCCTCTTTTAACAGCTCCTCTGCCGCCCCCGCCTGAGCTTCGGGTACTTCCAGTATCAATTCGTCATGCACCTGCAATATCAGCCGAGCTTCAGGCATCTCTTCCTTTAATCGTCTGTATACTTTTACCATTGCAAGCTTGATGATGTCAGCCGCTGCTCCCTGAATGGGCGCGTTCATCGCTGCCCGCTTGCCGAAAGCCTGCACGACCTTGTTCGATGACGAAAGCTCGGGAATGTATCTCCGCCGCCCGAATATCGTCGTGACATAACCGTCTTTCTTCGCATCCTCAACTGTCTTGTCCATAAATTCGGACACTTTAGAGAAGTTGTCAAGATAATTCTTTATATACTTCTTTGCCTCCGCGACCGAAACGCCGATGTCCTTCGACAGAGAAAACGCCCCTATTCCGTAGATTATGCCGAAATTGACCGCCTTCGCAGCCGAACGCATCGCGCTGTCCACAAAATCCTCGGGCAAACCGAATACCTGCGCAGCCGTCGAGGTGTGTATGTCCCGCCCCGAAAGAAACGCCTCCTGCATATTCTTGTCGCCGCAAACACTCGCCAATACGCGAAGCTCTATCTGAGAATAGTCCGCGTCAACAAGCAGACAGCCTTCCCTTGCCGTGAAGAATTTCCGCATCTCGCGCCCCAATTCCTTGCGGACAGGGATATTCTGCATATTCGGCTCAGTCGAACTTATTCGCCCCGTGCGGGTCTCGGTTTGTTTGAACACGCTGTGGACTCTGCCGTCTTCCCTAACCTGCTTTAATAATCCGTCCACGTAAGTCGAACTGAGCTTCGATAACGTGCGGTATTCGATTATCATCGGTACGATCGGGTGCTTGTCGTAAAGCTCTTCAAGCACATCGGCATTGGTCGAATAGCCGCTCTTTGTCTTTTTCTTTGAAGGCAGCCCCAAGTCTTCAAACAGGACTTTCCCGAGCTGTTTCGGGCTTAAAATGTTGAATTCCTGCCCCGCCTGCTCGTAAATCTGTTTGGTGAGCTTTTCAAGCTCGGCGTTCAGCTTAACGCCGAATGCCCTGATGCCGTCGGTGTCAGCCTGTACGCCGTAATGCTCCATTGAAGCGAGAACTTCACACAGAGGCAGCTCGATCTCGCCATAGAGCTTTGTCATATCCGCCAGCTCCAGTTCGGCGAAAAGCTTGTCGCAAAGCGGCGCAAGCGAACATACATCGGCAAATTCTCCCATGTCCGAGCGGTAAGCTACCTTGTACGCAAGACAAAGGTTCTCTGTGCTGTAATCACTTGCCTGCGAATTGAGCAGATATCCCGCAAGGTCGGCGGCGAAGGTCAGCCCTTGCAGAGTGCTTTCGCGGTCGAACATAAAGCGGTAGGCGGTCTTTCCCTCAAAACAGCGCTTTTCGGCGGCTCTTTCGAAATAATCGGCGATGGTCGAAGCGTCAGAAGTGCTGTAAACCGTATCACTTGACGCCACACAGAGCTTTTCGCCGTCAAAAGTAAACACACTTTCAACCGAAGGAACATTATCCAAAGTAAGCTCTTTGACCGCAAATGTCGGCAAGTCTTTCGCCTTGACAGGTTTCTGTACCGTTGCAGAAGCTGCCGAATTGCCCGTCAGCCCGAGCCGCTGCATAAGGCGGTTCATTTCGAGCCGCGAGAGCAGCTCTTTCAGCGCCTCATCGTCGCGTTCACCTATCAAATAGGCTTCTTTTTTGCTGTCAATCGGAGCTTCGCATACTATTGTCGCAAGGAACTTACTGTTTTTCGCTGACTGCTCTCCCATTTCAAGTTTCTTGCGATTAGCGGGCGTGAGTGTCAGTTCGTCCAGTTTTTTGTACAGTTCTTCCACCGAGCCGCACTGCTGTATCAGCGGCAGTGCGGTCTTTTCACCAATGCCCTTAACGCCGGGTATGTTGTCGGAGCTGTCACCCATGAGCGCTTTTAGGTCGATAAGTTGGATAGGTTCCAGCCCGTAGTCCTCGCGGAATTTTTCGGGCGTGTAGGATATAGTTTCCTTGTTTGTGGCGAGCCTTACGGTGCAGGTCTGTGTGATAAGCTGCAAGCTGTCGCGGTCGCCCGTGAGGATACAGCACTCGTCGAGCCCCGAAAACATCTTCGAGAGCGTGCCTAAGATATCGTCAGCCTCCCAGCCCTCGCAGGAAACGCATTTTATGCCCATATCGCCCAGCATTTCCTTTATAATAGGCATTTGCAGCGCCAGTTCGTGAGGCATACCCTTGCGGTTCGCCTTGTAGGTCGGGTCTGCCTTGTGGCGGAAGGTCGGCGCTTTCAGGTCGAACGCAACGGCAACGCAGTCGGGCTGAACGGCTTCAAGCTCTTTAAGGTAGATATTCATGAACCCCGTCAGAGCGTTGGTGTACTCCCCTTTCGAGGTCGCCAACGCCTTTATGCCGTAGAAAGCGCGGTTCATTATGCTGTTGCCGTCTATTGCGAGTAGTTTCATATATTTGCACCTCGTTTGTTTCTGAGATCAATTATTTTATCACAAATTCGTTTGCAGGCTTCGACGTGCATTATCCAGTGCCGCGAGAACGGCATCCGGATCAGCCCGCGAATATCCTTACTGCACCAATAATCAATAAGCCATACCGCACTTTCGGCGCTGCTGACGACATTAAGCTCGCAGAGCTTTTCGCGGCGTTCGGGCGGAATTTTCCGTTTTGAGATTTCAAACGTGAGCGAACACAGGATATTATCCGTGCTGCTTTTTACCTCGTTAATATATTTATATAACTCCCGTATATCGAGCTGTCTTGAAAATTCGGCGATCTGCTGTCCTTCAAGCTCGTTCCCGGTGGTGATAATGGGCGAGCGGGTGCGCTCTTTGTAATCTCCAGAGAAAAACACCTGTTCGTCACCGATCACAAGCGTATGCGCGACGATATCCTCGATGCGGAAAATATGCCACAAGGAATAGGCGGCTGTTTTGCTGTGATAACCGTTCGCGTTAGGGAAAGGCATATCGGAAAAATCGTCCTCCGAAAGCAGATTTTTAAACGACATTATTTCGTGCAAAAGTCTGTCTCTGAGGTCTATCAGCACCGAAACGCCTTCGGCAAACGTGTCTGCCTTTCTGAGCAAGCTTTGCATTGTTTTATTCTGCTCGGACCATTCCTTGTTCATTCGATTCACCCCTGTTTCATGGTTTTTAGAGCGGCCGGTTGCGATTTTTTCATTCCGATATCTTATCAAGTGAAAGAGTAGCTATACCGTTGAGACTCTCGTCGGCACGCTTCCCCGCAAGACAGTCGTAATACCCCTGACACGCTATCATCGCCGCGTTATCGCCGCAGTATTTCAGCTCGGGCATATAGAGCTTTATGCCGCGCTTTTTGCAGGCTTGCTCGAACGCCTGCCGTACTCCGGAATTAGCCGAAACGCCGCCCGCTATCGCCAATATTTTCGAGCCGATGCTCTCGGCGGCTGCCATCGTGCGTTCCACAAGCGTATCGGCAACGGTCTTCTGGAAGCTCGCCGCCATGTCCTCGCGCTTTAACTGCTCACCTTTCTGTACAGAATTATGGACAGTATTGATAACAGCGGTTTTCAGTCCCGAAAAGCTCAGGTCGAATTCGCTGCCGGGGATTCGGGGCTTCGGCAGCTTGAAGGCGTTCGGGTCGCCTGTTTTAGCCGCCGCGTCGATGTATTTTCCTCCCGGATATTCGTAGCCCAGCACCCTTGCTGCCTTATCGAAGCACTCGCCCGCCGCGTCGTCACGGGTACGCCCGATAACGTGATAATGAGTGTAGTCGCGCACTTCGATGATATGACTGTGACCACCCGAGATCACAAGGCAGAGATACGGCGGTTTAAGGTCGGGGTGGGTTAGATAATTCGCAGCAATATGCCCCGCGATGTGATGCACGGGAATAAGCGGCTTTCCCGACGACATCGCCAGTCCCTTCGCGAAGCTGATGCCGACAAGCAGAGCGCCGATAAGTCCCGGCGCGTAGGTCACGGCAATTGCGTCGATGTCGTCAAGGGTGCATTCGGCTTTAAGAAGCGCCTCCTGCACGACCCAGTAAATGTTTTCCGCGTGGCGGCGCGAGGCGATCTCGGGTACGACCCCTCCGTAAAGACGGTGCTCGTCTATCTGGCTTGCCACAACGTCCGAAAGCACTTTCTTTCCGTCCTCGACAATGCTTGCGGCGGTCTCGTCGCAGCTGCTTTCTATTCCTAATATTTTCATATATTCATATCTCCCCTTTGACCTTTAAATCGATTACAGATATACGCCTTTCAGCTCGTCGGAAAATTCGCCGTTTTCCGACGTCGTGTAAAACTGCTTTTCAACGGTAAGAAAAGCCTTCCCGCCCTTGCGCCCCTCGACCAGCACCAGCCATGGAGCGCTGTCCGCATTTTTGGACACAAACCTCACGCGCTTAGGCTCTATGCCGTTCTCCCGCATGGCGCACATGATGTCGCAAAGCCGCTCGGGGCGGTTGCAGATGCACAGTCTCCCGCCGTATTTAAGCGACAGTTTCGCACAGCGACAGACGTCCTCAATACCGCAAAGAACCTCATGACGGGCGTTCACGGCGTGTTCCTCAGCGCTTTTTATGCCCGCGCCGTCGCTGAAATAGGGCGGGTTGCAGGTGATGACATCGACTTCTCTTTCGGCGCGCCAGCTTTTAAGGTCGGCAGTAACCGCAGAAACGTTTTCCAGCCCCGAATTTCGTACTGTCATGTTGAAAAGCTGCGTGCCTTCGGGGTCTATCTCAATAGCTGTGATATTTTTTGGACGGAATCTTGCGTACATCACCGCCGCAACTATCCCGCAGCCCGAGCAAAGGTCGATAACTGCGTCCTTGTGTCTCGGAGCGGCAAAATCCGCCAGTAAAAATGCGTCCGTGCCGAAGCGGTGTGCCGCCGAGATATGCAGACCTATCTCCCCGAGCTTTTCGACCGAAAGCCCGGTTATTTCCGCGTTCAATTGACATCACCCCGCAGCTGTCTTGTCATGATAAATGCGTCTTCACGAGGGTTTTCGTAGAAATCGCGCCGCCTGCCGACGTTCTTCAAGCCGTGCTTTTCGTACAGTGCGATAGCGGGCGCGTTGGTCACTCGGACTTCGAGAGTAAGCTCCTCGATGCCTTCACTTACGCAGACCTCCGCTGCTTTGTCCATAAGCCTGTCGGCTATGCCCCGCCCGCGCATTTCGGGCAAAACGGCGATATTATTTATCGTTGCTGAGGGCGGTGTCAGCCAGATATTGACAAACCCCGCCGCGCCGCCGGCCTCGTAGGCGATAAACGTCCTTGAAAAATCAATGTCAAGCTCCTCGCTGAACTGCTCCGCCGTCCAGGGGCGGTCGAAAAAGCATTTTCTTTCGATAAGCGCCGCGTCTGTATAATTATTGTTATTCATCGGGATAATGTCTGTCATTTTCCGTTTTCCTCCAAAAACGCAGTGTAGAGTTCGCCCTTCGAGAACCGCGTTACCTTAGCGATCTCGCGGCAGGCATCGGCGGGGCGCATACCGTTTTCGGCAAGACCCTTCACCTGCTCCAAGGCTGATTCTATGCTGTCCTCATTTTCGGACAGTTCGGCACTGCCCTCGATAACGAGAACGAACTCACCGCGGGGCTCTTTATCCTTATAATAAGCGGCAGCCTCCGAAAGCGTAGTGCGGAAGATCTCCTCATGCAGCTTCGTCAGCTCACGACAGAGAGACACCCGCCTGTCGCCCAGAAACGTCAGCAGATCGTCAAGCGTCGCAGAGAGCTTATGCGGAGCTTCGTAAAAAACGAGCGTATCGGTGCTGTTCTTTACCGCTGCAAGCTGCGCACGGCGTTCCTTTTTATCGGTAGACAGAAAGCCGTGAAACGCGATGTGCCTTGTCGGAAGACCGCTCACCGCCGCCGCCGACATCGCCGCAGTAGCTCCCGGAACGACCGTCACCGTAATATCACGGTCGGCACACTCCCGCACGAGCAGCTCGCCCGGGTCGGAAATGCACGGCATACCCGCGTCGGTGACGATCGCGGCGTTCTCGCCGTTTAAAATGCGCTCGGCAATGCGTGCGCTTTCTCGGCGGGCGTTATGCTCATGGTAACTGACGAGCGGCTTTTTTATCTCGAAATGATTGAGCAGCTTTGCCGTGACCCGCGTGTCCTCAGCGCAGATGAAATCGACCGATTTAAGCGTTTCCACCGCTCGGAAGGTCATATCGCCGAGATTGCCTATCGGCGTACCGACTATGTATAATATTCCCATTTTTTACTCCGTTTCGTTTGTTTCGTTATTCATAAGTTCGACCGCTTCATCGACCGAAACACATTTGGCGTACCTGTTTTTCCAGATAAAATTGTTATAGTATTCGTAGGTCTTTTCGGCTGAAAGATGAATATTGTCAAACGTTGAATTGGCGTATTCGGGGACTATGATCTCGAAGCCGTGTTCAAAGCCGCATTTGACCGCCGCGTCGATGCAATATTCGGTCTGCAAGCCCGTGATTATAAGCCGTTCGACGCCGTTCTTATTGAGGTGTTTCAGCAGCCCCGATTCCTTGAACGGACTGTTGACGGTCTTGTCGAAAATCAGCTCACCCAGTGCGGGCGCGATCTCGTGATAGATGTTATATCCGGGTTTTCCTTTGGAGAGCGGCTTGTCCTCTCCGTCGTCGTGCCGTACATAGATGACTTCCGTGCCGCGTTCCCTTGCCGCGTTTATCAGCTTTTTTAAGTTCGCCCTGAAAAACCCGAACCGATATAGCGCGGACTTCATGATAAGCTCCTGTACGTCAATAACAAGCAATACGGTCTTGCTCATTTATGTTCCCCCCGTTTCAAGAAATATAATTATGGTAAACGACATAAAGCTCTGCACTTTGTTCCGTACTGTCGCCCATGAAACTGCCCTTCTGCTCCGACGTTCGCCGTCTGACCGTGCGGGAAACCGGCGCGAAAAAAGGGAGCGGGGTGTTGTATAACAGGCAAACACTTCGGTTTACCTGTTATACGGTGTTTTCAGTGTGACAGACAATACTATTCTATAAGGGTGTCACGATTTTGTCGTCACTTGCGTTATAAGATTAGAGCGGAGTATAGGTCAGCGCTATTATCCGTTTCATATATTACTGTCAACGACCCTCCGCGCCATGTCTTCAAGCTGAGAATACTCGGTCATTTCGGCGCACTCCCGCCTGAACTGCGAAGCACCGTGCAAGCCCTTGACGTACCAAATCACGTTGTGGCGCATTTCCTTCATTGCCTGTTCCTCGCCGATGTCGTCTATCAGCAGGCGCGTGTGTTCGAGCATAATATTCATGCGTTCGGGCGTGGGCTTTTCGGGAAGAAGCTCCCCTGTTTTGAGATAATGCCGAACTTCCTCAAAAATCCACGGACAGCCGTAGGTGGCTCTTCCGATCATAACAAGGTCGCAGCCCGTCTGGTCGTACATTGCCTTGCAGCTTTCGGGCGAATCAACGTCGCCGTTGCCGATTACCGGTATGCTCACCGCCTGCTTGACCTCGCGGATAATGCCCCAGTCGGCTTTGCCCGAATACATCTGACGGCGGGTTCTTCCGTGAACGGCAACAGCCGCCGCACCCGCCTGTTCCGCCCGCTTCGCCAGCTCGACGGCGTTTATGCTGTTCTCGTCCCAGCCCGCACGAATCTTGACGGTCACGGGACAGGCGGCGTTTTTAACCGTCTCGCGGACGATGGCTTCGGCACGGACGGGGTCTTTCATCAGCGCCGAACCGCTCCCGCCGCCGACTATCTTCGGCACGGGACAGCCCATATTTATGTCGATGATGAGCGGCGAATATTCGTTCAGCTTGTACGCTGCCCTGCCCATGAAGTCGGGGTCTTCGCCGAAAAGCTGCAAGGCGCAGGGGTATTCCTCCGAAGTTATGCGGCACATCTCGGTGGACTTTTTATCGCCGTAGCACAAGCCCTTCGACGAGATCATTTCGCTGACGCAGTAAGCCGCGCCGAATTTCAGGCACATCAGACGGTAAGCTCTGTCAGCCACCGAAGCCATCGGCGCAAGCGCGGCAGAGCGTTCTATTTTTACATTTCCGATAGATATAGTATCCATAATCATTCCCTTTGCGATATTTTTGCTTTACATATAATTATAGCACATTTAAGAACGATTGTCACTACTTTTAAAGATTTTTTCAGAGAATTAATTAACAAATTTACTATTGACAAACAGGCGGCAAGATGATATAATTAAGCAGTAAATAACTGTTAAAGGCTGTAAGGGAAATTAATCGCCTTTTTGTCGGGCACAGAGAGGGAGCGCATGGTGAAAGCTCCTGTCGGCGAATGCGAGGGCTGCTCCCTTTGTGCGAACATAGATTCGTGCGGCTCCGGTGAAAACGTCGGCGTGACCCGCGTTAAGGGTGAACGAGTGACCCGTCAGGCGGGTAATTTGGGTGGTAACACGGAGTTTTCGCTTCGTCCCATGTGTGCGCTTTTTTTGCGTTATGGGGCGGGGCTTTTTTGTTATGTGAAAGGAGCATTTTGCCATGAGAAACAGAAAAATCAAGCCCTGCAACTGCTGCGGCGCGCTGACCGTTCTTGACACACAAGATGATATTTGCCCCGTGTGCTTCTGGAAAAACAGCCAGTTCGACAAATATATTACAGAGCCCAGCCGCGATAATATACAGGTCACTCCCGAACAGGCGAAGAAAAACTACATTGCCTTCGGCGCGTTCGACAGGTCGGCTCTGCCCTATGTCCGCGAGCCGGAGCCGTCGGAGATCGGTGCCGAGACGCTTGTCAGCAAGGGATACCCCGCCGACAGAAAGCCAAACGAATGGTACCGCGAGATCGCAAAGTATATGAAGATGAAGGATTTCTTTATTGAGATATCGTCGTCAAGCAATTCATACTGTGCAACAAGCTTCGTTGTAAAAGACGGCTGCTATGAGTGGGATTGTCAGTGGATGAACGATGACCCGAACGGCAAGCATGGTCTTGAAGCAATGTCAACTCATAATAAATTCAGAAAGCATTTCGCGCAGTACATGAAGCACCCTGGCGAGCATTATTTCAGATATGAGAACGGCGAATTTGCTGAGTACCGCTGCTTTGATGACCTTGAATACAACTCGGGGCTTTACGAGCGCTATACTGACGATGTCATTTTCATCAGAGAATACGGCTTGAAGCCCGCAAGAACGGAAAAGATGGAAGATATTGAGAAGATGATGAAGAAAGCCGAGCGGACACGCAAGAGCCTTCTTTACGCCTGCAAGTACAAGAACACTGAGCTTATAAAGCAGCTTGCCCCGACCTCTAAGCCCACACAGCTCAACAAGACAGAGGCGTATACCAACACGGCAATAGGCTTCTGCGCCAGAAACGACGACCTCGAAGGTTTCAAGGCTATGGCTGAGGCAGGTGCGGATATGACCAAAAAGGTGGGAGGAAAAGATGCGCTGAGCGATGCCTATTCGTGTTCGCCTGCGATAATGATATATGTTCATGACAATTATCCCGATATATTCAAGGCAAGATTTCCCAAAGGCTTTGGTGCAGCGATCGCTGCGAAATGGACTGACAGAGCGGCGCTTGACCGTCTTTATGAGATCGGAATGAATTGCAGTGAGGAACATTTAAGCGGAGATTTTGAGCCGCTGCTGTTCAAGATGATCGACAACAACAATCCCGTCGGCGTTCAGTTTCTATATGACAAGGGCTTCGACCTTGCGAATATTCGTCGGGCAGAACGATACGGCGGCAGAAATGCCATCGAAGAAGCCGACCGCTGCGGCATAAAGAACGAAGCCTACGATCTGCTCAAAACACTTATAGCTAAACAAAAACAATAACATATATTTTTTCGGAGGAATGTAAAAATGGAATGGACAAGTCTTAACGATCTGCGCGAGTCTTATCTCAAATTTTTCGAGAGCAAGAACTGCCTGCGCAAGAAAAGCTACTCGCTGGTGCCGCAGAACGATAACTCGCTGCTGCTGATCGTCGCGGGAATGGCTCCTTTAAAGCCATACTTCACGGGTCAGGAGGTTCCGCCCCGCACGAGAATGACCACCTGTCAGAAATGTATCCGTACGGGCGACATCGAGAACGTCGGCAAAACGGCGCGTCACGGTACTTACTTTGAGATGCTCGGAAACTTCTCATTCGGCGACTACTTTAAAAAGGAAGCTATTGCGTGGGCGTGGGAGTACGTTACCCAAGTGCTAAAGCTGCCGAAGGACAGGCTCTGGATCTCCGTATATGAGGATGACGACGAGGCTGCCGAGATATGGCACAACGAAGCAGGCGTGCCTAAGGACAGGATCGTCCGCATGGGCAAGGAGGACAATTTCTGGGAGGCAGGCACCGACGGTCCCTGCGGTCCCTGCTCGGAAATTTATTTCGACCGCGGCGAAAAGTACGGCTGCGGCAAGCCCGACTGCAAGGTAGGCTGTGACTGCGACCGTTACATGGAGTTCTGGAACCTCGTATTCACGCAGTTCGAGCGCCACGAGGACGGCACCTATACTCCCCTCGCGCAGAAGAACATAGATACAGGCATGGGTCTCGAAAGACTTGCGGCGCTCATGCAGGACGTTGGCTCGATATTCGACGTTGACACCGTTAAGGCTATCCGCGACCACATCTGCAAGATCGCAGGCTGCACCTACGGAGAGGAGTACAAAAAGGACGTTTCCGTGCGCGTTATCACCGACCATATCCGCGCTGTGACGTTCCTCGCTTCCGACGGCGTACTACCCTCGAACGAGGGCGCGGGCTACGTTATGCGCCGCCTTGTAAGACGCGCAGTTCGTCACGGAAAGCTGCTCGGAATCAACGGCTTGTTCCTGAAAGACCTTGTTAAGACCGTTGTTGACTGCAACAAGTGCGAATACAACGAGCTTGAAGAAAAGTACGACTATATCGTTAAGGTGCTGACGAACGAAGAAATGAACTTCAACCGCACCATCGACCGCGGAATGAAGCTGCTCGACGAGCTTATCGAGAAGATGCAGGCAGAAGGCAAGACCGTTCTCGACGGCGAGGACTGCTTCAAGCTCAGCGATACCTACGGGTTCCCGCTCGACCTTACCCGCGAGATTCTGGAAGAAAAAGGATTCACTCCCGACGAGGAGGGCTACGAGAAGTGCATGGAGGTTCAGCGCACGACTGCCCGTACCGCCCGCGGCGGCTCGAAGTACATGGGCGCTGACGAAACAGTTTTCCACCGTATCGACAAGGAGTTTCAGACCGAGTTTGTCGGATATGAAACCCTCGAATGTGATGCAAATGCAGATTATCTTACCAATGATGACGAGCTTATCATGAGAGCCGACGAGGGTCAGACCGCTTATATCGTATCAAGCAAGACTCCTTTCTATGCAGAGAGCGGCGGACAGGTCGGCGACACAGGATTCATCGAGACAGAGACAGGTAAAGCCGAAGTTCTTGACGCGCAAAAAGCCGTTGCGGGAAAAGTATCTCACAAAATCGCTGTGATAAAGGGTTATATTGAGGCAGGTCAAACGGCGCACTTTACAGTTGACGGTAAGCGCAGAATGGCTATTGCCCGCAATCACTCGGCGGCTCACCTGCTCCAGGCGGCGCTCCGCGAGGTTCTCGGCGATCATGTTCATCAGAAGGGACAGCTCGTTGACGCCGACAGAGTACGTTTCGACTTTTCGCACTTCGAGGCTATCACTCCCGAAGAGCTTGCAAAGGTCGAGCAGCTCGTCAACGAAAAGATCATGGACGGCATAGAGGTCAACACGCAGGTTCTGCCGATCGAAGAAGCGCAGAAGCTCGGCGCTATGGCGCTGTTCGGAGAGAAGTACGGCGAGACCGTCCGCGTTGTAAGCATGGGCGATTTCTCTCTCGAATTCTGCGGCGGTACGCATCTTAAGAATACCGCACAGGCGGGACTTTTCAAGATCGTTTCGGAAGGCTCTGTCGCAAGTGGTGTAAGACGTATCGAAGCCGTTACGGGCGGCAATGTGCTTACTCTGTTCGGTGAGATCGAGGGCAGACTTTCCGCCGCGCAGAAGCTGCTCAAGGTCAACGACACCAGCCTTATCCCCGACAGGATCACCTCGCTCATCGAGGAAAACAAGGAGCTTGCAAGGACTGCCGACAGCCTTAAACAGAAGATCGCGGGCTCGATGTTCGATCAGCTTGTAAACGGCGCTTCCGAGATAAACGGCGTTAAGGTATTCGCAGGTGAAATGGCGAACGTCGGCTCGGATATGTACGAGAAGTTCTCCGAAGGAGTGAAGAACCTTGACGACGCATTCGTGCTCGTTCTCGCGGGAACCGCCGACGAAAAGCCCAAGCTGCTCTGCGCCTGCTCGAAGGCTGCTGTTGCTAAGGGCGCTCACGCGGGCAAGATAGTCAAAGACGTTGCGGCATTGACCGACGGCAAGGGCGGCGGCAGACCCGAAAGCGCTATGGCTGGCGTAGGCGACAAGGCGAAGATCGCTGCGGCTATGGAAAAGGCCGCGGAGATCGCCGCGGGATATATCAAGTAACTCTTATGAAAAAGGTCACTGTCCTGTCCTACGACGAAAATTGGACTAAGGCTTTCGAGGACATTCGCGCCGAGCTTGCAGAGGCTTTCGGGGAGCTTGCTCTCAGCATTGAACACATCGGAAGTACGTCGGTGCGCGGACTTTCCGCAAAGCCGATAATCGACATAGATGTTGTTATAAACGACCGTTCACAGCTTGACAGCGTTATCGCGGCACTTGGCAAGATCGGCTATCGGCACGAGGGCGACTTGGGCATACCGGGTCGTGAGGCGTTCAAATACGACGGCAAGGAACATCTGATGAAGCATCATCTGTACGTCTGTGCGAAGGATTGCGCCGAGCTGAAAAGGCATCTCGCGTTCAGGGACTATCTTCGTACTCACCCCGAAGCTGTAAAGGAATACAGCCGCGTCAAGGAAGAGGGCGCGGCGCTGTATCCCTTTGATATTGATAAATACATCGCGCATAAATCGCCTTTTATTGAAGGAATTTATTGCAAACTCGGATTGTAACATTTTAATAATTGGAGGTAAGAAAAATGGCTGACTGCTTATTCTGCAAAATCATCGCGGGGGAGATCCCCTCGACAAAGATCTATGAGGACGACAAGATCTTTATTTTCGCCGACATCGCGCCGACGGCTCCCGTTCACTGGCTGGCTATCCCGAAGGAGCATATCGCGAGCCTTAAGGACGTTACTCCCGAAAACAGCGCCGTTATCGAGCACATCTACGAGGTAGCGGCAAAGCTCGCGGCGGAGCATGACGAGTTTAAGGACGGCTTCCGCGTTGTGACAAACTGCGGTGAAAGCGCGGGACAGAGCGTGTTCCACCTGCATTTCCATATCCTTGCGGGTCGCGCTTTTGCTTGGCCTGCTGGCTGATCTTTCGGCTGAAACAAAACACTTTTCACAAACAGGGGGGGTAACTCATGGCTTATATTTCACCTACCGAAAGCGGCAAAAAGATAAAAGCGGGCATCTGCGAGCGCCTTTATCTGCTTTACGGCAAGGACATCGGTGCCTTGGAACCGTTTGCAAAAAAACTGACGGCAAAGCTTTGCCCGAAGGAAGCACAGGTCATGAACCTGCATACCTTTGACGCCCGCGAGCTTGACGCTATGGCGCTCGAAGAGGCTATGCAGGTGCTCCCCATGTTTGCCGAAAGGGTCGTTGTCAGACTTACGGGGCTCGATATGGAGCAGCTTGGGAAATCACAGGGCGACGTTCTGCGAAAGATCATCGCCGATATCCCCGACACAACGGTTTTCATAATCGAAGCGGGCGGCGAAAAACAGTACAAGAACCGCAAGAGTCTTACCGACAAGAACAAACGATTCTTCGACAACTGCGCCAAATACGGCGACGTCGTTGAATTTGCTTACAAGACCGTTTCCGAGACGGCGCGGTCGATAGTCACCTCCTGCGAAAAGCGCGGCTGCCATATAAACAAGCAGAACGCCGAATACCTGGCGCAGATATGCCTTTGCGAGACGGCTCATGTCAGCAAGGAGCTTGACAAGCTCTCCGCCTACGCTTACGGCAAGGAGATCACCCGCGAGGCGATAGACGCGCTCTGTATAAAGAAGATCGAAACCGACGGGTTCAGTCTTGCGAAGAACATTCTCGCAGGGAACGCGCTTTTTGTTTTTCAGAGGTTGGGCGAGCTTAAATCGCAGAATTACGAATCAACGCAGGTGCTTGCCATAATCGGTATGTCGCTGACGGATATTTACCGCGCAAGGCTCTGCCGATCGTCGGGACGTAACTGGCAGGACTGTGCGGAAGATTTCGGCTATCCCAAAAACCGTGATTTCGCTATAAGAAACGCCTATAACGAGTGTATGTCGTTGAATCTTTCAAGACTTAGGCATACTATAAAGCTGCTGTGCGATCTCGAACTGAAGCTCAAAACCGTTTCCATGACGGAGCAGGCAAAGTTTTTGGCGGTCGAGCAGTTTGCCGCTAACGCTATGTCTTGACATAACGAATTATTATGAGTAAGGAAAAGATCAGGCTCTCACGCGCAGTAGTCGTTGAGGGCAGATACGATAAAATAAAGCTGTCGGGACTGGTTGACGCGGTGATAATCGTCACCAACGGATTCGGCATCTATAACGACAAGGAGCTTCGGCGGCTGATAAAATTCTATGCCGAAAAACAGGGGCTTATCGTGCTTACTGATTCCGACGCCGCAGGAAGGCAGATACGCGGTTTTATAAAAAATATCCTTCCGAAGGAGCTTCACGACAGGGTGGCAAGCGTTCACATTCCGCAGATAAAGGGCAAGGAACGCCGCAAGACCGCTCCGTCAAAAGAGGGTACGCTCGGTGTTGAGGGTATCCCTGCCGACACGCTGCGGCAGCTGCTTGCCAAATTTGAAGCAAAGGACAGCCGTCCGTCAAACGACAGACCGCTTACCAAAAACGAGCTCTATCTTTACGGGCTTTCGGGCTGCCCGGATTCTTCGGTAAAAAGAGAACAGCTTGAGGAAAAGCTCGGTATCCCAAAAGGGCTTTCTCCGAAGGCGCTTCTCGATCTGCTGAACACGATGTATACCCGCGAACAGCTTGAGGATATTCTCGGCAGTCTGTAAGCCTGTAATTTACATAGAACGGCGGTGAAAAAAGGTGCATTTATATGATCCCGAATTTCTTTTTGCTTTTCTGCCGGTCTTTATCGGGTTGTATGCCCTGCTGCCTTCCGCAAAAAGACCGACAGCGCTTGCAATTGCAGATCTGATATTTCTGTATCTGGCAGGAAAATACGAGCTTATAGGATTTCTCACAGCCTTGATATGCGCCTATTTTTCGGGTATCACCATCTATAATCTTCGCAGCTCTCCCGAAAAGGAACCGCTTCGCAGAAAGCTGATCGGAGCGAACGCCCTGCTCTGTATTTTGATCTTTATCATGCTGACCGTCCGCGGAAACGATGGGGCGGCGCCTCATGTCCTTTCGCCCGCCGTGCTGTACATGAGGGCAGTGATACCGCTCCATATCATTTCATATCTCATTGACGTTTATCGGGGGAACTGCGCCGCGCAGACAAGCCTTTCCTCGCTCACTGCCTTTGCGGGATTCTTCCCCGCCGTATCCTTCGGTCCCGTGATGAGATACAAATGCTTCGAGGAAAGCTTCAAATCGCCGAAGATGTCGTCGAGAAAAATGGCTTCGGGGATAAGGCTCTATATCTTCGGGCTTGCGGAGTATATTATCATCGCCCGCCGCCTTGAAACGATACTTACCGAGATAATCTCGGCTCCCGATTCTCTTCGAGGAGGAACGGGCTGGCTGTTCGTCCCCGTGTTCTACACCATGTTCACTGTCGGCGTTATGGGAATGATACACATGGGCAGCGGAGTTTCGCGTATGCTCGGTTTCTATATACGTCCCGCGTCGAGGAGAACGTTTTTCACCTCCGACATGAAAAAGCGGCTGAGGCAGATAAACGAGCCGCTCGCCTATTGGCTTGACGACTATATCCGCAAGCCAATAATCAAAGGTTACGGTAAAGAAGGCGCCGCTCTGATCTGTGCGGTTTGCATCGGGGCACTGTGGTATGGGCTTTCGGCAGGTATGTTCGTAACGGGGCTTGCCGTCGCGGGGCTTATCGCCTTTCAGTCAGAACTTTACTCAAACCGCGTTCAGCTCGGCAAATTCGCTAAAGGCATAATCACAAAACTGCTGATGCTGCTTGCCGCAGCAGTCTGTGCGCTTATGCAGCTTCCCTTCTCGGCGCTTAAGATCTTCGGCTCGACAAGCGGTTCCGAGAACACTTTTTTGGAGCATCTGGTTTACGAAACGGCGATACCGCTTACCTTCGGGCTGCTTATCTCGGGCGCTTTCCTGCCGCAGCTTGTGCGCCGTCTGAATTACGTCTGGCTCAAAGCGATGATACCTGTCGTCGAGACGCTGATCTTCATTGTCAGCATATCGTTCATGCTGAATATCACTTGACCCGCTTTTGAAGGAGGGCTGTCCGCTTTGAAAAAATTCGTCGATAACGTAACAATAGTGCTTTTTTTCGTGATGATCCTTCTGCTGGGCTGCACTGCCTTCATAAGAAACGGTATCCCTTCGGACGTTAAGTTTTCCGACGATCCCGACGAAGCGGTCGGCGAAATAATATCGGAGGGCTTTCCCGTTCGGCGAAGCTGGAACGAGCTTTATTCGAGGACATCGCGAATCATGGGGCAGGAGGAGATATTCGGTATCTATTTCGAGCGCAGCGGAGACAGGCTTATAAAGCTTTTCGGAGAAAAAAACACTTCGTGTACCCAAAGCTCCATCAACGCCGTGAATACGTTCCACCGCGACAGGCTCGGTATGCCTGTTTATATGATGCTGATACCATCGGCATCGGGAATATATCGCGGAAGACTGCCGCTGCCCTCCGAAGCCGCCGACCAGCAAAAGCTTATTGACGACATCTATTACAGGATAGACAGCGACGTTACGCCTCTTGACGTCTGGGGAGCGCTTTATTCCGCCCGCGACGACTACATCTATTTCCGAACATCGGACCGATGGACCTCGCAGGGAGCGTACAACGCCTACGCCGCAAGCATATCGAGGCTTGGCTTTGCGCCGTATACTCTTTCCAATTACGACGTTGACTATACCAATACCGAATATCGCGGCGAGCTTGCCGAAATGAGCGGCATATTTGATACGGCTCCCGATACGATAAACGTTTACCGCTGCAAATTCGGCAGCTACGTCAAGTCCTGCACCGTACTTCGGACGAACGGCATCATCGACACGCGAAGCTCCGTTTACAGCAAAAACGGTCTGCGCTCCGATGACAAATACGCTTATTTTCTCGGAACGGCGCATTATAAGACCGCGACTGTCAGAACGGCTTCGGAGGAGGCTCCCCGTCTGCTGCTGATAGGCTCCGATTATGCAAGCTGTTTTCTTCCGTTTCTCGCACCGCATTATTCGGAGATAACGCTGATAAATCCTTTCGAGCTTAACGCCGACGAAACGATCTGTGACTATATCGAGCCTTCTCGCTTCGACCAGACGCTTATTCTCTGTGATATCGAATCCTTCTGTGATAAGAACGGGCTTGAACGTATCAACACCAAAAACAACGGAGGTCATTATATGAAAAACGTTTTAAACGACAACAGCATAAAGAAAATCGGAAGGACTTACACTTCCGAAGACGGTGTGCTGTGGTCGGCGCTTTCGGGAACGGGCGCGGAGTTTTCCTTTACGGGCAAAAAGCTCGAAGTCACTTTTGCGGGCGATGAAACGGCAACTCCCGCAAACCTTGACAACGCTGCCCGAGTTGCGGTATTTGCCGACGGCAAGCGCATCGCCGACACGCTGATCGACTCTTCCGAAAAGACCGTGACGGTTTTCGATTCGGAGGAACCGATCTCCGCGAACGTGAAGATAATCAAGCTCTCGGAATGTGCCATGTCATGCTGCGGCATCAGGGCGATCAGCACCGACGATGAAGCAATCGTCTCGCCCGCAGCACCCTCCGATAAGAGGATAGAGTTTATCGGAGACTCGATCACCTGCGGCTACGGAGTTGACGACGAAGACCCCCTGCATCATTTCCATACCTCAACGGAGGACGTTACCCGTGCATATGCTTACAAGACCGCAGAGCTTCTCGGAGCGGATTACAGTATGTTTTCTATAAGCGGGTACGGCATTATTTCGGGATACACCGAAAGCGACCGCCGACCCGATCAGACCATTCCCGAATATTACGAAAGCACCGGATTCTCCTACGGCAGCTTCGGAGGAAGCAAACCGCAGTCGCTGGCGTGGGATTTTTCCTCCTTCACGCCCGATATAGTGGTGATAAATCTCGGAACAAACGACGACAGCTATTGTCAGAACGACGAGAGCCGCCGCGCTCTTTACACCGAAGAGTATGTGAACTTCTTAAAGAATGTCCGCGCACATTATCCGAACGCATATATCCTCTGTACCGTCGGGATAATGGGACAGCGTATCTTTGCGCCGCTTGAAAATGCTGTACAGCAGTACAAGTCGGAAAGCGGAGACGAGAGTATCGGCACGATGCTTTTTGACGAGCAACTCCCCGCGGACGGACTGGTAGCCGATTATCACCCGACGGAGATGACCCATAACAAGGCTGCCGAAAAACTTGCGGCAGAAATAAGAAACATTATGAAATGGTAAGGAGGATAAGAAAATGAAATTCCACTATGGAGGAAAATACACCGACGAATCACAGCTCATAAGAAAGCCCGATCCCGAAAACAGTGTGATGTTCAAGGAACCCGAAAGTATGAACAAAATGGCGATCAAAATGAACATCTTAGCATTAATTGTCTTCTTTTTCTTTATGGTACTGCTTTTTGTCAGAGGCACAGCATATAAAATGACGTTTTTGGGTACTGTTCTGTTCTTTTTAAGTATGGTTCCGCACGAGTTTCTTCACGCCATTTGCTTCAAAGAAGACGTTACGATGTACACCAATCTTTCCAAATTCATGCTTTTTGTTTACGGCACGGAGGATATGTCCAAAACAAGATTTATATTAATGTCACTTTGCCCGAACATAGTTTTCGGACTGATACCTTTTGTTATTTTCATGATCTTTCCGACTCTCAATACACTTGGCACACTCGGCGCGATGGCACTTTCGGCAGGCGCGGGAGATTATCTTAATGTGATACACGCGCTTACGGAAGTTCCGAACGGCGCAAAGGTGTACTGCAACGGAATACATACCTATTGGTACAAACAAGACTGAATGACCCAAACCGGAGGACTAAACTATAGTTCTCCGGCTTTTTTTGTGACAGCTTTTGGCAAATTACATAATTTTTCTGTGAAAACAGGTTGCATTTTGGAAATGTTTATGTTATAATTTTATTGTACCATTTCAAAACAAGGAGGAACAACAAATGTCGGAAACTATTTTCATGAACCAAAAGCAATTTGCTGAGCTGAAAAGCTTTTATCTCTCGCTCGGTTTTTCCGAGAAACAGGCTGAACGTCTCCAAAAGAAAGTGTTCAATTACACTGTTCAGCCTGATGAAAAAACGCCTTACAACGAGAACTGGAGCTTTTATCCTCAGAGAGAGACAGGCTTTATGAACCGTTTTTTCGGCGGTGCAGGCTCTACTGCGTCGGGTATGAGGAAAGCAAAAAGCTCGGCTCCCATGATGGGTATGAGTATGAACAACACTTCAGCAAGAGCGTCGGTATCATACTGCATGGCTGCGCCGAGCGCTCCCTTCGCCGAAGCGGACGAGTGCGCCGAAGACGGTATGGAGGCTCCCGAATTCAATACCGCCGAAACTCACGCGGCGGACGATCTTCCCGAAATGGATCCCATGACCGATACGGAAGTGATCTTTTCGGCAAACGTGAACAACGCCTCCTGGTCGTATGTGAGAAACTCCGTAAAACGCGGCAGAAAGATAGACTCGTCCTTTGTCCGCGCCGAAGAGATGATAAACAGCTTTGATTATGATATATCAGCGCCGAAAGACAAGACCTTCGCCGTCTCCGCGCAGACTATCCCCTGCCCCTGGAGCAATGGCGCGGAGCTGCTGTTCGTCGGCATCAAGGGTGCCGAGACCACCGACAAAAAGCCGAATCACCTCGTGTTCCTTGTCGATGTTTCGGGAAGTATGCAGGACGAAGTGGTGCTCGAACAAATGGCGATAATGTCGCTCGTTTCAAAGCTCGGCAAAGACGATACCATGTCGGTGATAACGTATTCAAACAACACAAAGACCATCATCCGCAACCTGAAATGCACCGATACGGACAAATGTATAGACGCCGTCCTTAATATCCATTTTGACAACGGCTGCACCTACGGCAGCGAAGGACTTACCAATGCCTACGATATGCTTTCGGAATTTAAGGACAACAGCGCCAATAACCGAATATTTATCTTCACCGACGGCGATTTCAATTTCGGGATAAGCTCGGAGGGCGGTCTTGCGAATTTCATCAAGGAGAAGAAAAAGAGCGGGATATATCTTTCCGTCGTGGGCTACGGCATGAGAAATTTCAAGGACAACCACATGGAAGCGCTTTCCCGCAACGGCAACGGAAATTACTGCTTTGTCGGCTCACCCGAGGATATCAGGGAGCGGCTTTTCAAGCAGTTCGACGCGACCGTTTACAGCATAGCAAAGGACGTAAAGATCAAGGTAGAGATGAATCCCGAATATGTCAGCGGCTATCGGCTTATCGGCTACAATGCCCGCAAACTCACAAGGCAGGATTTCGACGATACCGAAAAAGCAGTTGATGGGTTCGGTTCGGGGCAGATCTCGGCGGCGCTTATCGAGTTTACGCGCAGAAATACCGATAACGGCTCGGACGGTTCTGAGGCAGGTTCTCGGTACACAAAGACCGAAAGCAAAAATATTTCGGATGAATTTGCAGCTGTGACGATTCGTTTCAAAACGCCCGAAGACATCAACACGGAACAGCTTGAGGTAATTAAAGCGAACGATATTTCGGGCGGCAGCAACGCGGAGATCGCGGCTGTTCTCGCGGCGTTCGGACTTGATATGTCGGACTCGAAATACAAGGGTGTGCTGACAAAGGAAAAACTCGGCATCATGCTTATCGACTGTCTTAACGCTGTAAATGATGACGCCAAGAAAAATTTAATCGCTTATGCCGGTGTTTTCGAGAAATACATCAATTCATAAAATATCATAAAGGCTGCCCGAGCGCCTCCGATGAATATTTATCATCGGAGGCGCTCATAGCTCATATTTTAATACTGAAATTTGAATAAGTTAAGAATTGAGATTCGCGCTCAGCCGAATTATCATTATCCGCATTATTCAAGAAAACAGTATTTCGCAAAAAAATTTGTAAAAATGTCCGAATCGTGCAGGTCATGTCTGAAAAATCCATTGACAAATTTATTAAACGTTGGTATAATATTTTTAGTTCAAATATCAAACAAAAACGGCACATCAGAATTGTTATATAATTTAAAATAGTTATATATTTAAGGAGGAATCCGTCTAT
>JAILFF010000123.1 GCA_024697705.1 Ruminococcus sp. | reverse complement strand
GTTGTTTATCTGGTGCCGACGTTAATATCCGATTTCTTTATCGGCAGCTACTATCTGGAGAGCGAGAAATTCGCGCCGTTTGTTCCGCTGCTCAATATCTTTACCGTTAACAGTATACACGAGATCTGCTTTTTTGATAAGATGAAGATCACTGACGACGCGGACAATGTTATCTACATCGCAAGAGCTTTGCCCGAGAATATCGAATTCATAACGGCGTTCGCGGCGGGTATAGGGATCCTCGCGTTAGTCAGGGCGCTTTCGGCATTTAAGAGAAAGGATATGGAGTGACAGTCATGAACATACTTGAAATAAAGGACTTAAGAAAATCCTTCGGGAAAAAAGAGGTGCTGCACGGCGTGGGATTTTCGATGAAGCGCGGCGGCATCTACGGTCTTGTGGGACCGAACGGCGCGGGAAAGTCCACGATAATGAAGATAATGGGCGGGCTGATCTTCCCGACGGCGGGCGAGATCAATTTCTATAACAGCGAGGGAAACAAGGAGGAGCTTCAGGCGGCTCGCAGAAAAATGAGCTTCATGATCGAAACACCGTACCTCAAAAGCTTCGCCAACGCCCGTCAGAACCTTGAAAAGCAGCGCTTGCAGAAGGGTCTTCCCGATAAGAAAATAATCGACCGTGTGCTTGAAAGCGTAGGGCTTTCGGGCGTGGACGATAAAAAGCAGGTAAGGCAGTATTCGCTCGGCATGAAGCAGCGATTGGGTATCGCCACTGCCCTCATGTGCGACCCCGAGCTGCTTGTCCTCGATGAGCCCGTGAACGGTCTCGACCCCGCGGGAATACACTATATCCGCGAGCTGCTTTTGAAGCTCAATCAGGAAAGCGGCGTGACGATACTCATTTCCTCGCATATTTTGAGCGAGCTTTCGCAGCTCTGCACCGATTATATCTTCATCGGCGGGGGAAATATTCTGGAAACAGCCACCGCTGAGGAGCTTGAACGCAGCGGGCGCGGCTGCTTCGAGGTAGTCACCACCGATAATGAAAAGGCGTTCGGCGTGCTCGGCGGGCGCTTCGGCGAGAGCGTTGTCATGGAGGACGGCGTTATCAAGCTTTACGGCGAGATCGGCAGCGAGGCGGAGCTTTCCGAAATGCTGTTCGCGGCGGGCGCCGTTCCGACCCGCCTTGCGAGAGCGGAGAGCGACCTTGAAAAATACTACCTCGAAAAGGTGCCGGAAAGCGAGGGCGGTATCGAATGAAGGACTTCGGAAAGCTTTTTCGTTCGCAGCTGTATTCGCTTACGTGCGAGAAAAAGGTGCTCGGTCTGATGCTTCTGCTGCTCACGGTCATCGGCTACTTCTTGACTGTTATCAGCGCGGGCGAGCTGTTTTTCTTCGACGAAAACGCCTACGGTTTTGAAGACATAAGCGCTTCGATGCTGCTCGGAATGAACGCCGCGAATTACGGCGGGATAGCCGCGATGTACGTCTTTATTGCGGTGACGGTGTTCTTCACCCGCGACTTTACCGACAAGACCGTAAACTACGAGATAATGAACGGACACGACAGAAAGGCAGTATTTTTGAGCCGTGCTGCCGCCGCCGTGTTTCTTGCGGTTGTCGGCGGAGCGGTAATGTTCGTGGTGCTGCCCGTTATCACAACTATTCAGTACGGCTGGGGCAGCAGCATTACGTTCGGAACTATCGCGCTGAGGGTGACTCTCGTGCTTATCCTGTTTGTAAGAGTCAGCGCCGAGATAGTTCTTGTTTCCACGCTGGTCAAAAGAACGAGCTTTGCTTTGATAGCAGGCGTTATAGCATATCTTGCGGGTATCATGATGAACGAGTTTGAGGGAGCCCGGCATATCATTACCGAGCTTTCGCTGATGCGGCTGCTGTCGTTCCAAAGCTTCAGCCTTACGCATCTTGATAATACTGCCGAGCTGTTTTTCGTGGACACCATGAAGGCGAGCACGGCTGCGGCGGTCGCATTGGGAAATCTCAGCGCGGCGGCGGTGATGATATACATTTCCTGCCGGCTGTTTTGCAGATCCGATCTTGAATAAGGGGGCGGCAAAAACATAATGATGAAAGAAGATATTATTTACCTTGCCGCTGTGTCGGCGCTTATCGTCGTATGCTATATTATCCGTTGGGCGGGGCTTACGGAGAAGTTTAGGCTGTTTCGGCTGTTCGGACTGCTTCCCGTGGTCGGAACGCTGGTCGGCATCTTCAAAACCGATTGGGACCCCTGCCTTGTACCCGCGTATCTCGGGACGCTGCTTTTCAGCCTTTCGGTAGTTTCCGACAGCGTTAAGAAATTCCTGCCCGCGGCGGTGACTTCCTTTCTCATGACCATAGCGGCGATCCCGCTCTGCATGACCTCCGAGTTCTACCGCAAGCCCCCATACGAGGACGATTTCAACGTGATGTACGGGCAGATGAAGAAATACTACATCCTCACCGACTACAAGCAGACCGATTTTGACGCTATCTATGACAAGTATATCACGCAGATAAAAGAACTGCCGAGAAAAAGCAACGACCGTTATTTTACGCTTGTCTATCAGTTCTGCAACGAGTTCAACGATCTGCACGTTGCGGCGGGAGATATCGAGTCACGCGACTATCAGAATGATATGAAAAACATTCAGGCTGAGCTTTGCGGCGGCGACCCCGGCTTTACGGGCATAAGGCTCGACGACGGCAGAGTGCTTGCCTGCTGCGTTTCGCCTGACTCCGAGGCGTACAAGGCGGGGCTCCGAAACGGCTGCGAGATCACGGCGTATGAAGGCAAGCCCGTTGACGAGTTTTTAGCCGAGAGCCGTCCCGAATACATGGCGTTTGCCGACATCGACAACGTGGAATTCTGCAAGCCGCTGATGTGCTTCGGCATTACGGACGGCAAAGCGGAGCTCGTCTTCAAAAACGAGAGCGGCAGCGAAGTCACGGCGGAGATAGCGCCTTCGGGCAATTATTCCGACCGTATCAGAAGCGCCATGAAGCTGCTTTTCGGTGAATACGATGACAAGAACAACTATCAGCTGGAAGACCTGGGCGGCGGGTTTGCCCGCCTTGAAATAAACAGCTTTATGGATAGTCCCCTGTTCCTTATGAAAAGGCACAAGGAGGAAATGGAAGAATATGGCGACAACCAGTGGGAGTTCTGGGAGCAGTACACGGATAAGGGCATACATGAGCCGATGATCTATCTCGCCATGAAGGACTTAATGGAGGATATGAAGGCGGCGGGCACCGACAAGCTCATTATCGACCTTCGTCAGAACGGCGGCGGCGAGCTGTCGAAAGCGGGGTATGTTGCGGGGTGGTTCACCGACAAGCCGCTGTTTTTCGCCACAGAGGAATATACCAACCGTACCACGGGCAGAACCGTAGTGACCGAGCCCGAGAAAACCGAGTCTGCTTTCGGCGATTTTGACGGCGAGGTAGTTATTCTCGTCGGTCCCGAAACGGTCAGTGCGGCTGAGATATTCTCCCGAACGATGCAGAAGCTGCCAAACGTGACCGTAATGGGCTTGACCGACACGGCGGGCTCGGCGATGGGCGTAGGCGCGTCGAGGACGGCGCTGCTTAAGTATCAGTTCCCGATGTACAAGATGCTTGACGAGGACGGGAATATCCTCATCGACAGCGGCGCCGATATGCAGGGCGGTCTTGAGCGCGATGTCAAGATACCATTTGACGAAAAGGCGTTTGATGCGGTGTTTATTGACAATGCCGATTATGCGGTCGATTATGCCGTGGAATATTTGAAAACGCACTAAAACCGCAAAGCAGCGGAAAAAGCGGGGTCAAGGGGTGAGAGCATTCTTGACCCCGTTTTTCGCTTCCCGGGAGTTTTTGGAACCGCTTTATTATATCCTTAATGCAATTTTCATTCAGACACTTGACATTCATCACAATATGTGGTATAATAATTATGCATTTTTAGCATTAATGCAATATCGAAAGGAGCTTTACTAATGAGTAACATACCTTATAAGACCTATCTTGAAGAAAGCGAGATGCCAAAACAGTGGTATAACGTTCGCGCCGATATGAAGAACAAGCCCGCACCGCTGCTCAATCCCGGCACGCTTAAGCCGATGACCGCCGAGGAGCTTTCGGTAGTATTCTGCGACGAGCTGGTTCAGCAGGAGCTTAACGATACCGACGCTTACATCGACATTCCCGAAGAGATCCGCGAGTTCTACAAGATGTACCGTCCTTCGCCGCTCGTTCGCGCTTACTGCCTTGAAAAAGCGCTCGGCACCCCCGCGAAGATCTATTACAAATTCGAGGGCAACAACACTTCGGGCAGCCACAAGCTCAACAGCGCCATCGCACAGGCTTACTACGCCAAAAAGCAGGGCTTGAAGGGCGTTACCACCGAAACGGGCGCGGGTCAGTGGGGCACGGCGCTTTCGATGGCGTGCGCGTACTTCGGACTGGACTGCAAGGTATTCATGGTAAAGGTCTCCTACGAGCAGAAGCCCTTCCGCCGCGAGGTCATGAGGACTTACGGCGCGTCCGTTACCCCCTCGCCCTCCGAGACCACGAACGTCGGCAGAAAGATTTTGGCTGAACACCCCGGCACTACGGGAAGTCTCGGCTGCGCTATCTCCGAAGCCGTTGAAGTTGCGGTCGGCAGCGAAGGTTACAGATACGTTCTCGGCTCGGTGCTGAACCAGGTCCTGCTGCACCAGTCGGTGATCGGTCTGGAGTGCAAGGCGGCGTTTGACAAGATCGGCGTTAAGCCCGATATGATAATCGGCTGCGCGGGCGGCGGCTCGAATCTTGGCGGACTTATCGCGCCGTTCATGGGCGAAAAGCTTCGCGGCGAAGCAGACTACCGAATCATCGCGGTTGAGCCTGCCTCCTGCCCGAGCTTTACCCGCGGCAGATACGCCTACGACTTCTGCGACACGGGCATGGTTTGCCCGCTTGCGAAGATGTACACGCTCGGCAGCGGCTTCATTCCCTCGCCGAACCACGCGGGCGGTCTGCGCTATCACGGCATGAGCAGCACTCTTTCGCAGCTGTACGATGACAAGCTGATGGAAGCGCGTTCCGTTGAGCAGACAAGCGTATTCGAGGCGGCGCAGTTCTTTGCAAGAACCGAGGGTATCCTCCCCGCGCCCGAATCGAGCCACGCTATCCGCGCCGCTATGGACGAAGCTATAAAGTGCAAGGAGACGGGCGAGGAAAAGACTATCCTCTTCGGTCTGACGGGCACGGGCTATTTCGACATGGTTGCTTATCAGAAGTTCAACGACGGCGAAATGACCGACTATATCCCCACCGACGAAGATCTCGCAAAGGGCTTTGCGGGTCTGCCGAAGGTTTGATAACGATGGTCTCCTTAATAATTTGATCCGTAAATAACAAGCACCGACGGTCTTTTCCGACTGTCGGTGCTTTTGTTTTGCAATGATCTATTGTAAAATCCGGAATTTGCAGGAATCAACGTAGATGCGAGACTGAAAATATCTTTTATCTCTTATCTTTTATCTTTTATCTTATTCCTGTCCCGTTGCTTCTTCTATTACCTCTCTTAATTCTTCCGTTCCTTCGCCCGTTTCAGCCGAAAACGGTATCACAGTAATATCCTCAAAGCACGGTATCTCGTCCGCAAACGCCTTCATGCGCTCCTCACGCACAGTCTTTTTCAGCTTATCAGCCTTCGTCAGCACGATCACAAACGGCAGCTCGCTGTCGATAAGATAGTTTATCATTTGCAGATCGTCCGCCGAAGGCGCGTGACGCATATCTATCAGCTGCACCACCAGATCGAGCTGCCTGTCTCCGTCGGCAAGATACCCGCCGATCAGATCGCCCCAGCCCTTCTTTTCCGAATGTGCCACCTTCGCATATCCGTACCCCGGCAGGTCGGCAAGATATATCCCGCCAAGCTCGTAGAAGTTGATAGTCACCGTCTTGCCGGGCACCGAGCTTACTCTCGCCAAAGCCTTGCGGTTCAGCAGCTTGTTGATGAGCGACGATTTTCCCACGTTCGACCGCCCCGAAAAGCATACCTCGGGTCGGTCGGAGGGCGGCAGCTGACTTATCTTACCGAACGATGTCACAAATTTCGCGTTGTTCCAGTTCATGGTTCACACTCCGCTTTCGCTGCCGTTCGCTTCGGGAACGGGCTGAACGGTCCCCCGCTTTCTGCCGCGGCGCTTTGCGGGTGCCGCGGGCTTCTTTTCGGATTCGCCGCTTTCGGGCGAAACATTGCCCTTCTCCGTGACGAGCGCCTCGTTGAGCACTTCCTCGACGCGCTCCACAAGCTTGAATTCGCAGTTTTCTTTTACAATATCTTCCACGTCGTCAAGGTCGCCCTCGTTCGCCTTCGGAATGATTATCGTCTTGATGCCCGCCTTGTAAGCAGCCATTGTTTTCTCGCGCAGACCGCCTATCGGAAGAACGCTGCCCGTCAGCGTTATCTCGCCCGTCATGGCGATGTCGGAGCGCACCGGTATGCCGCTCAGCGCCGAGATAAGCGCGGTTATCATTGTAACGCCCGCAGAAGGACCGTCCTTCGGGGTGGCACCCTCGGGCGCGTGGATGTGGATGTCCTTCTTCTCGTAGTATTCCTTGTCGATATTGTATTTATCGGCAAGACGGCGTGCGTTGCTGACCGCAAGCTGTGCCGATTCCTTCATAACGTCGCCGAGCGAGCCTGTCAGCTGTATCTTGCCCTTGCCGTCAAGCATGAGAACTTCGAGCGGCATGATAACTCCGCCGACCGAGGTCCACGCAAGACCGTTGACGCAGCCCACGGCGGGCGACTTGATGAAATAATCGTCGGTGTGCTTCTTGTGACCCAAAAAGCCGTCGATGTTGTTCGCCTTGATGTTGACCTTGCTTTCGCCCTCGACGAGCTTTTTCGCCGACTTGCGGCAGAGCGCCGCGATCTGCTGTTCGAGCTTACGAACGCCCGCCTCGCGGGTGTAGCTGTCGATCATCGCGTAGATAGCGTTGTCGGCTATTTTCAGCTGAGTGCCTTTGAGCCCGAATTTTTTGAGCTGCTTCGGGATAAGGTGCTTCTTGGCGATGTTGAATTTTTCCTCGCGGGTGTAGCTCGAAAGCTCGATTATCTCCATACGGTCGAGCAGGGGAGCCGCTATCGTGTCAAGGCTGTTCGCCGTCGTGATGAAAAGCACGTCGCTTAAGTCGAACGCTACTTCGGTATAATGGTCGCGGAAGGTCACGTTCTGCTCGGAGTCAAGCACTTCAAGCAGCGCGGAGGACGGGTCGCCGCGGAAATCGCGGGATATTTTATCTATCTCGTCAAGCAGCATGACGGGGTTTTTCACGCCCACCTGCCTGAGCGCCGCCACGATGCGTCCGGGCATCGAGCCGACGTAGGTCTTTCTGTGACCGCGGATCTCACTTTCGTCGCGCACACCGCCCAAGGAAACGCGCACGTATTCTCTGCCGAGCGAACGCGCTATCGACTTGGCGATGCTCGTCTTGCCCACTCCGGGAGGTCCGTACAGGCAGATGATCTGCCCCTTGACCTGCGGCGCAAGCTGTCTTACGGCGATATTTTCAAGCACTCTCTGCTTTACCTTGACAAGTCCGTAGTGATCTTCGTCGAGTATCTTCTCGGCGTTTTTAACGTCGGCGGTCTCCTCCGAGAGCTTGTCCCAGGGCATGGTCAGCACGGTGTCGATGTAGGTGCGAAGCGTCGCCGACTCCTGCGAATAAGGGGGCATACGCGAATACCTGTCGATCTCCTCCGCGACCTTTGCGCGTGAAGCGTCGTCGATATTCTCGATGGCGGCGAGCTGTTCTTTAAAGCGCTCAATCTCCGCCTGATCGCCCGCGTCGCCCTCGCCCAGTTCGTTCTGAAGAGCGTTTATCTGTTCGCGTATGTAGAACTCGCGCTGATTGCGGTTGACGGCGTTCTGCACGGTCTCGTGGATACTTTCTTCGAGCTCGTTTATCTCGGCTTCTCTTGCGAGAGCGGCGGAAAGATCGAGCATTTTGAAAGCGAGAGTGTGATCCGCGAGTATCGTCTGCTTATCGGAAAAGCTGAGCGGTACGGTAAACGCGATAGTCTCAAACACAACACGCGGCGAATCGCCGGGATAGATCTCTTCAGGGGAAAAGTCGCTGAGTCTGCCTGCGGTGCGGGCGTATTCGAGATATCTTTCGGTAAGCTCGCGCTTCTGTGCCTCCAGTTCCGAGGGCATATCGTCCTCGACGTAATTATCGAGAAGACGGATCTCAGCCTTGTAGCCGTTGCCGCGTGCGGAGAACTTTTTCAGCTCGGCACGCCGCAGACCGTCAACGGTGCAGCGGACGATATTCCCCGCCATATCGACAAGCTGTCTGATAGCGCAGACGGTACCTATATTATAAAGATCGTTTTCCGATGCGGGTCTTTCCTGTTCCTCGTCGCGCTGAGCGGTAAGGAAGATCAGGCTGTTTTCAACGAGCGCCTTTTTCACGGAAAAGACGGATTTTCTTCTGCCGACCTCGAAAACGCACTGTGCGCCGGGAAAAACGACGACTCCGCGGGTGGGTATACAGTTGAGCGCCCCCTCGCCGCCGTTCTCTTCGAGCTTGGCGAGTTGTACGGTATAGCTTTTATCTGCCATAATAACTCCTTTGGTTTTGGGTTTCATACTTTTCTTATACATATATAATATCACATTTTGTCCCGAATTGCAACCCCTGCGGGCATGAAAAACACGGAAACGAAAAAAGATAAAAGATAAGAGATAAAAGATTAAAGATATTTGTCGGCGATAACAGCAAAACCGTACCGGCAGTGATATACGGAACGTTTCCCTACATACCCCCTGTCCCTATTTTTTCGCGAGGTCTGACAGGGTGCGCGTTTCAAAATATCTTTTTATCTTTTATCTTCTATCTTTTTATCTAAAAAAATCCCCCGCCGCCATTTTTGACGACAGGGGAAGGAAGGTCAATTAATAATGTGCGTCCGTCTCGGCGGCTTAGTACATACCGCCCATACCGCCGCCCGCAGCAGCAGCCATAGCAGCGTCGGCAGCAGGATCCTTGATCTCGGCTACAAGGCTCTCGGTGGTCAGTACCATCGAAGCAACAGAAGCCGCATTCTGGAGAGCGCTTCTCGTTACCTTGGTCGGGTCAACGATGCCTGCGGGAAGCATATCTACATACTCCTCCTTGTAAGCGTCGAAGCCGTAGCCGACCTTGTTGGCGGAAACGATCTTGTCGATGATAACGCTGCCCTCAAGACCCGCGTTGGCAGCGATCTGACGAACAGGCTCCTCAAGAGCGCGGAGAACGATCTGAGCGCCCGTCTTCTCGTCGCCTTCGAGCTTGTCGCAAACAGCCTGAACAGCAGGGATAGCGTTGATAAGGGCAGTGCCGCCGCCCGCTACGATGCCTTCCTCAACGGCTGCCTTGGTAGCCGCAAGAGCGTCCTCAACGCGGAGCTTCTTCTCCTTCATCTCGACTTCGGTAGCAGCGCCGACCTTGATAACGGCTACGCCGCCCGCAAGCTTGGCAACTCTCTCCTGAAGCTTTTCGCGGTCGAAATCGCTGGTGGTGTTTTCAAGCTGCGTCTTGATGTTCTGTACTCTCGCCTTGATCTCGTCGGAAGAACCTGCGCCGTCAACGATGATGGTGTTCTCCTTCTGAACAACGACCTGTCTTGCCTTGCCGAGCTGGTCGATGGTAGCATCGGCAAGCTCTAAGCCGAGGTCGCTGGTGATAACCTGTCCGCCCGTCAGGATAGCGATATCCTGGAGCATTTCTTTTCTTCTGTCGCCGAAGCCCGGAGCCTTTACCGCAACGCAGGTGAAGGTGCCGCGCAGCTTGTTGAGGATAATGGTCGAAAGAGCCTCGCCCTCAACGTCCTCTGCGATGATAAGGAGCTTCTTGCCCATCTTTACGATGCTTTCAAGCAGCGGGAGAAGATCCTGAATGTTGCCGATCTTCTTGTCGGTGATAAGGATGTAAGGCTCGTCGAGAACAGCCTCCATCTTGTCGGTATCGGTCACCATGTAGGGAGAGAGGTATCCGCGGTCGAACTGCATACCCTCAACTACCTCGCTGTAAGTCTCTGCGGTCTTGGATTCCTCGATGGTGATAACGCCGTCGGAGGTTACCTTTTCCATAGCCTCCGCGATCAGCTTGCCGACTTCCTCGGAAGCGGAAGAAACGGTAGCAACTCTCGCGATGTCGTCGCTGCCCGCGACCTTCTTGGAGTTGTCGATAATGGTCTTGACAGCGGCGTCAACAGCCTGCGACATACCCTTCTTAACAACCATCGGGTTAGCGCCCGCTGCGATGTTCTTCATACCCTCGCGGATAAGAGCCTGAGCAAGCAGAGTAGCGGTAGTTGTACCGTCGCCTGCCGCGTCGTTGGTCTTGGTAGCAACTTCCTTAACGAGCTGTGCGCCCATATTCTCGAAAGCGTCGGAAAGCTCGATCTCCTTAGCGATGGTAACGCCGTCGTTGGTGATGAGCGGAGCGCCGAACTTCTTATCGAGAACAACGTTTCTGCCTTTGGGTCCGAGAGTTATCTTAACGGTATCGGCGAGCTTGTCGATACCTGCCTGGAGCGCCTTTCTTGCGTCCTCACCGTACTTAATATCCTTAGCCATAATGCTTTATCCTCCATTAAATAAAGTTAATAGTTAATAGCTAATGCATAACAGACAATATACTTCATATCCGACAAAGCGGAAATATCTTTTATCTGTTATCTTTTATCTATTATCTTGTTTAGTCTTCTACTACCGCGAGAACGTCCGACTGCTTGATGATGGTGTATTCCTCGCCGTCAACCTTTACTTCGGTGCCGCTGTACTTGCCCGCAAGTACCTTGTCGCCGACCTTAAGGTACATCTTTACCTCGTTGCCGTCGATAACGCCGCCCTCGCCTACTGCTACTACCTCGAATATCTGGGGCTTTTCCTGAGCCTTCGCGGTAAGGATAATGCCGCCCTTTGTTGTTTCCTCAGCCTCAAACTGTTTTATTACCACTCTGTCGAGCAACGGTTTGATTTTCATGTGAGATCTCTCCTTTACATATTTAAATATTTACTAACTTGAATGATTTAAGCACTCTTAGCACTCACTATCTCCGAGTGCTAATTATATTTTATCACCTTTTCTGAAAAATGCAAGAGTATTTTGTGCTATTCGGAAAACTTTGTATATCTGCACAATTTAATTCAAATTCAGTCAATAATTTAATACAAAAATTTGCGAAGAAAATTGTGAACAAAATGTAAAACTTAAGAATACCCCTTGACAGACGGGAGATAATATGTTATATTGAAAGTACAAAATTAAATTGCGTACAATCGAATTTTACACAACTAATCAAAACGTTTCGGGACGTAAGAAAGAGGGCGATAATTTTGAGGTACGATATCGCAATAATCGGCACGGGTCCCGCGGGAGTTTCCGCTGCGATAACGGCTAAGATCCGCGGAAAAACCGTCCTGCTTCTCGGCAGCGCGGCATTGAGCCCCAAGATAACAAAGGCGCACCGCATCGACAATTACCCCGGTCTGCCCGCCGTAACGGGCGCGGAGCTTGCCGAACACCTGCGCGGACATCTTTCGGCAATGGAAATATCCGTCACGGAGAGTCAGGTCGGCGCGGTGTACGCTATGGGCGACTGGTTCGGTTTGCAGGCGGGCGAGGAAATGCTCGAAGCACGAGCGGTCATCGCGGCTACGGGAGTCGTTCAGGGCAAGCTGCTCGCGGGCGAGGACGAATTTCTCGGCAGGGGAGTGAGCTGCTGCGCTACCTGCGACGGCAGATTCTACAAGGGAAAGACCGTCGCCGTCATCGGGCAGAGCGCCGAAGCACCCGCCGAGGCGGAGTATTTAGCCGAGATAGCGCAGAACGTGCTGTATTTCCCTGTTCCTGCGGGAGGCGGAACGCCCGCGGCGCGTGAGAACATCACGGTGATAAACGAAAAGCCGCTTGAAATTATCGGCGAGAACGCCGTGACGGGTCTGCGTACCGATAAGGCGGTCTACGGCGCGGCTTGCGTGTTCGTACTGCGCGACGCGGTCATGCCCGACAAGCTTTTCCCCGGCGCGGAGACCGACGGCGTTCATCTCAAAGTCGATAACGAAATGCGCACGAATATCCCCGGGCTGTTTGCCTGCGGCGACGTCGCGGGAAAGCCTTATCAGTATATCAAGGCGGCGGGACAGGGAAATATAGCGGCGCTTTCGGCGGTAAACTATTTAAGAGAGCTTGACAATAAATAATTATGCGCCGAAGGCGCTCCTTAACTGTTCACTATTCACTGTTCACTGTAAACTTTTACGAGGAGGTATCATTATGATTAACGAGATCAATAACAATAATTTTGACGCGGTGATCGCTGCGGGTACGGCGGTCGTGGATTTTAACGCTACCTGGTGCGGTCCCTGCCGTATGCTGGAGCCTGTTCTCGAAGAGCTTTCGGGCGAGATGAAGGGTGTGTCGTTCTTCTCCTGCGACGTTGACGAAAACGGCGAGCTGGCGGCAGAATTCGGGATAATGAGCATACCCGCCGTCGGTGTGTTCAAAAACGGCAAGCTGGTAAATATGTCCGTAGGCTTCAAGCCGAAGCCTCAGCTTGCGGCGTTTATCGGGGCGGCGATAAAATGACCGACTGCGGGGACGGAAGATACGACGGGCTTCTGCTTTCAAATCAGATGTGCTTTCCGCTGTACGCCGCCTCGCGGGAGATACTGCGGAGGTACAAGCCCATTCTCGACGAGCTGGGGCTGACCTACACGCAGTACATCACGATGCTTGTGCTGTGGGAGCGCGGCACGGTAAGCGTGCGGGAGATCGGCAGCACGCTGTATCTCGATTCGGGGACGCTCACGCCCGTGCTTAAGAAGCTCGAACAGAAGGGCTTGATAGTGCGGCGGCGCGACGAGAGTGACGAACGTTTGCTCGATATCTCCCCGACCGAAGAGGGAATGGCGCTGCGCGAGAAGGCGCTCGAAGTTCCCGTGAAGATTTGCGGGTGTGTCGATCTGACGAAGGAAGAAGCCGAAACGCTCTGTAAGATATTGTCTAAATTGTTGAGCAAAGAATAAACGAAAACAGTCCGTGAGAGGTTTTTCTCACGGACTGTTTAATCTTTTAACCTGTTTCCGATCATTTGCCGATATCAAGCCAGCTGCCGAGTATCACGTCCCACTTTTCGGGAGTAAATTCCTCCCAGCCCGAACCGGGATAAAACGTCATCTCTCCGAAGTACAGCCTGCCGCCGACCTCGTAGAAATCCACCCGCAGAAAAGCAATGCCCTTTGAGAGCCTTTCGGCAAATTCCACCATCTTGTCGTAGTTGAGGGGTCTTTCGGCGGGGACTTTCGCCCGCGGATAATGCCTTTCAAACGGCATCACGTTCCAGTCACGGTCGTAGAAGGTAACGCAAAGTCCTTCTGCGGAAAACCTGTCGCTGCATACAAACGAGCATTTTACCTTGCCGTTAAAGCACATCAGCTTGTAGTCCCTGATCTCCTGCTGACCGTCTTCAAGATATTCCTCCGCGAGTATCCGCCGCTTTACATGACGATACGGATATTCGCGTCCCCAGTAAAAAGCGTCGGTCTTAAGCCCCTTTGTCAGCGTTTTGCGGGCTTTTTCGCGGTCGAAGCCGTCCTTGACGCCGCAGATGACGACGCTGCCCGAATCGTGATTGCATTTGAGCACGAATCGGTCGGGCAGACTGTCGAAGTCGATCTCGTCAAACGACTTGTAAACGCCGAGCGTCGGAACGATGTACTCCTTACCGAGCCTTTTTGCCGCGTAATTTTTCGCCGTCACCTTATCGACCATTGCCGTATAGCGCGGGTCGCGGTCGTTCAGCTTAAGCCACTGGAGCTTTTCATTGAAGGTCTCGGGCTTGTCCAAGCGCAGCCTTTTCCCGAACCGAACGAAATAGGTCAGCTTAAGATAGGCTGCGTCGGGAAGGATGTCTGTGATTCCTGTGTGAACGAAGTTGTTGTAAACGGCGGTTATTATTTGTCTTCGGTCTTCTTTTATCAGCTTTTTTAACGTTTTCAGCTTGCTCATATTTTCCCTCTTTTTTGAGCTCGATCTTTATTCTTTTTATCTCGTCGATGCAGCAGCTTGAAAAAATGATCGGCAGGTACCATACCATCTGCGCCGAGAATGTTACGGCGGTCACGTCCAGTGAAAGCGTGGTGAGGATCATGAATAAGCCTATCGTTTTCAAGTCCCTTATCCTTTGCAGGTGTACCGTTTTGGTCGTGACGATCTTAATAAGATTGCCGATATGCTTGGAATAGTAGAAGCCCGTACCCACGATGCCGAAGGTACATAAAAGCTCGATGTAGTTGCAGTGCGAGTATTCCCATTCGGTGGTCGTTCTTGAATAGAAGTAGTTGAAGCCGCCGCCGAAGATGGGCTTGTCGAGGAAGAAATCAAATCCCTCGTTTATCATGTAGGTGCGTTCGGTGGTGGAGTAGGAGTAGTTTAAGCGCGTCGCCTGTCCCGTAAGAGTGTAGTACATATCCTCGATGCGGAAGCCGATGATGTTGTAGAAGTAATCGACCTCGAAGATAACATATATCGACGCTGCCGCTCCGATCAGCACCGCGAACCACAGAAACGTGTTCTTTCGGTAGTAGTACATCAGCATGATGAATCCGAAGGCTATGACTATCAGTCCCTTTTTCGAGCCCGTGATGAAGATGAAAGGCATCATCAGGACGAAGTACAGCAGATAACCGAAATGATGCTCGGTGCAGAAAGTCCATACCGCGAGCAGCGAGATCAGACCGAGATTGAAAGCGACGGTATTGGAGTTGCCGCTAAGGGTGTCGCCGACTCTCATGCCGCCCGCAAGGATAGACGTGCCTTCCTCGTATATCAGCATACCGACGGAGAATACTCCCGTGAGAAGAAACGGTTTTGTAAGGTTCTTGACTTTGAACTTCAATAGCTCACGTATTATTATGAAAGACGCCAGTTCCTCTCCCAATCGGAAAAGCAATGCGTCCCAATTGAATTCTCCCGCCTGCAAAAACGCGAAACCGTAAAAAAGAATCAGCGAGTAGACCGTTACCAGCCAGAAAACGCAGCCCGAAGGACGGAATTTCAGCGAAAGAGAGCGTATATTCCCCGCGAACGCCAAGGCTATCCCGGTCATGCTCAATATCAGGTAGATGATTACATAATCCTCGTTGTAAAAGCAGACATTTGAAACCAGCAGCAACGTCAAAGCAAGCTGATTTACCGGTTTAATTAAAAATCTGCGCCTGTTCACTTGTTCTTATTTCCTTTACCTTTTCCATTCTGCTTTAGTCGGAGCGCCGTGCTGTTTTTATGAAAAAAGCGTTCCACTTGTTATATATCCTTGACGGGGCGAAGCGCTTCATTTTCGCCGCGGCGATAACCCCGAACTCCTCGCGCCGCCTGCCGTCGTCAAGCAGCTCCGCGACAGCGGCGGCGAGTTTTTGGCAGTCGTTTACGGGAACGATAATGCCGTCCCTGCCGTCGTCGATCAGCTCCCTTGCGCCGCCGGGTCGGCAGTCGGTTGAAACGCACGGCAACCTCATCGCCATCGCCTCCATGAGCGTGTTCGGCAGCCCCTCGTAATCGGAGCTTAAAACGAACAATTCCGCGCCGCGCATAAGCTCGTGAACACGGTCGCTCGTCCCCATGAGGAACGCCCTGTCCGTCAGCCCGAGTGAAGATATCTGTCTTTTGAGCGAGTTTTCAAGCTCGCCGCTTCCGTAGATTTCGAGCGTATATTCGGGAAACCTGTCCGCGATAAGTGCAAAGGCGTTTATCAAAAGCCGCTGATTTTTCTGCGGGTGGAGCCTTCCAACCGTGACTATCGCCTTCCGCCGCCGACAGACTTTTGTGAAGTCCTCCGTGCCGACGAATACGGGGTTCGGTATCACGGCGCTCCTTCTGCGGACGCTCTTGTTAAAATAACCCTGTGCCGCCTTTGACTGGAAAGCAAATGCGTCGATACGCGGCAGAGCAAGCTTTCTTATCAGTCCCATAAGCCCGCCGTATTCGCGGTCGCCGGGGTCGCCCCTTTCGGAGTAGACTACTTTGCCCGTGATGCTCTTCGGCATGGCGGCGGTAAGGTAAGCCGACTGGAACCAGAAGCTCACGGTGATATCGGGGCGCAGCTCTTCAAGCTGTTTCTTTATATCAATATACCTTGTTATGATACGCAGTACGTTTTTCCTTCGGTCGGGAAGATGGCGGTACTTTACTCCGCGCCCAAGCGCATAGCACATATTGCCGTCGCATATCGAGATCAGCGTAACGTCGTGACCTTTCTCCGACATGGCGTTCGCGAGCAGTATTATCTGCCTTTCCGCACCGCCGTATCCGTGCAGATATGCGAGGAAAACCATTTTCATATCCCGAACCCCCGTTTCTGCGGAAATCCTTGTTATCGCGCAATTCTTACAGGGCGGGGGCAGGTTCGACTCCCGCCCGTTTGTCGCGCAAATACTGCCTTGTCGGGAAGGGTTTTGCCTGCTCCGCGCTATTATTTGCGAAATATCGCCTGTCGGCATGAACACTGTTCATGCAAACTTCGTTCAGACCTGCTCTTTCGCAAATATAAAATCGGCAATTATCTTGTTTCCGCTCTGTCCTGCTGATTTAATCGCTTTGCTTGTTTTGGTTAGTATTTCTTGAAATTGCCGATTTTATTTTTGAACCGCTCAACTTTCTTTCTCCGAATTGATTGCTGCCGTCGTCAGCTTTTGTGGGGGAAGCCCTTTGCACGAACAAGTTCGTGCAAGAAGAAGGGTTCTCCCCCACACCCCCTTCCTAAGACTTTTGGTTCTTGCTCTCTTGTGAAACTCTTCCTAAGACTTTTGGTTTGCCATTTATAGTATCAAAGCTTTAACGCCCTTATCATCTTGCAGCTGAGTTTGTAATTCACCGCAAACGCCGCCGCGAGTATCTTTCTTGACCGCGACATCGGCGAACGCAGCAGCAGCGGCAGATTCCTCCGCAAGCCTTTTTGCAGCTTTTTCGCTAATTTATCGGGGTCGGAAACGCTTGCGGGGTCGGTGCCGAACTTGGCAGCCCTTGCCAGCAGCGAGAAATACGACCTTGCCTGCTTCATTTCCGCAAGCTCGATGATTCCTGCATCGCCCGAGCTTCGCGCTAATTTCACAAGCTCCCGCGATACCTTTATAAGAGCCATGTCGCGGCGTTTGAGCGCTCCGTTTGAAACGCTGACTTTTCCCTGAAAATAGAAATATTTAACACACTCGCTGACCGCCGCCCGCCTGCACCTTTGCAGCAGACGATAGTTGAAGCAAATGTCCTCGTTGACGGTGCCTTCGGGGAACCAAGCCGCGTCGCCCGCGAAGACCTCGGCGCGGTAAAGCTTTCTGCAAGCCGAAAACGGAGCGCCGCCCTGTTCGCTCATGCCGCGCAGCAGGTAGTGGCGGAGTATCTCGTTGCCGTCGTATATCGTCACCGAGCAACCCGTATCGGGAACGCGCTCGTCGGGGCTTTTCACCTGCGCCACGCCGACATCAACAACGTCCGCATTGTTCGCCGTCAGCAGGTTCATCATGTATTCGTAGTAGTCGGGAGTAACCCAATCGTCGCTGTCAACGAAGCCGATGTACTCTCCGCGAGCCGCCCGCAGTCCCGCGTTCCGCGCCGAACCGCTGCCGCCGTTTTTCTTGTCGATGACGGTTATCTGCGGATATTTTTCGGCAAGTCGGCGGCATATCTCAAGGCTGCCGTCGGTCGAGCCGTCGTTCACGAGGATTATCTCGATATTTTTGTAAGTCTGCTTAAGCACCGAATCCACGCTGCGCTCGATATATTTTTCGGCGTTGTAGACGGGCGTTATCACCGAGATAAGCGCCGTCTGCGCCGTATGTTCGGCTTTTTCGGGCTGCTTTTTCGGCAGAGTCACCGTGTAAAGCCCCCTGTGACCCTCGAATACCGAATCAAAGCATATCTTTTCGCCCGTGCGGTCGAAGCGCGGGTGAAGGTCGCAGCGCGTGTCGTTATCGTACTTAAACGGCGAAAAGACCTTTGCCGCCACGCGGGGAGCGCTGTTTTCGTCGTCCATGATGCGAAGATACTGTATGCGGGCGCGGTCGGGGTAGGTGTCGGTGACGATAGTGCCGTCGGGCGCGTAGCTCGGGTGACCGTCGCTGTCAAGCTCCCGCCAGCAGTGCGTGTATTCACGGGTTTTGTCCGTCATAAGATAGTAGCCGATGCCTTCGGACTTTTTGTTCTCGAACGCTAAAATGTGCGAGTCGTCCTTCCAGTAACAGTGGCTTACCATGTCGTCGTCGGAGAGCAGATACATATCTTTCCCGTCGGTGCCGCAGGTGATGAGCCGCGTGTATTTTCTGTCGCCGACAAACCATCGGTACAGCACCATAAAGCGCGTTCCGTCGGGGGAAAGCATCAGATGATTCACCTTGTGGACGGCGCCCTTTTCGAGCATTTCTCGGCGCGGCTCGAACTCCGCGAAGTCCTTGTAGGTGAGCAGCTCCGTGACTGCGCCGCTTTCGAGGTCTATCCTCCGCACGGCGGGCGCGTCGGGCAGAGCCTCGCCCTTGGTGCGCTCGGGAACATTATAATAGCCGTAGCCCGGGCGCAGATTGTAAAGCCTTGAAAAATCAAGCGTGAGAGCCGTTTTGCCGTCGTTTGAAACGGTATAGACGGGCGCTTCGATGACACGTTCTTTTTTGGAATCAATATCCAGTATCACCGAAACGTATTTACCGCCGCGGCAGTCGTTATATAATATCCTTTTTGAAAAGTCGGGACCGAGCCACTGGAGCATACAGCCCTGCTGAACGTTCCATGAGCTTGTTTCGGCAAGCTTGGTCACTCTGCCGCTGTCATTCTCCGCCTTTTCGGCGTCTATGAGGATTATGTCCGCTTTCTGCTTCGGGCTTACGTCAGACCAAGTGTCCGCCGCCCTCATGCAGAGCATATACCGCCCCGAGATATCCCACGGCGAATTGTCGTAGTAGCCGAAGAAATATTCGTGCGCGGGGTCGTCGGGAGAAACGCGGGTGATGCCGCCTTCCGACTTTATCTTGGGCGAAACGGCGTACATTACGTGCTGATAGACCGATTTGACCAGCCTTTTCAGCGCGGGGACTTTATTCAGCTGATAATTTATCTTTTGTTCAAGGCTCATGACTGTCTCCTTAAAAAGCGCTTGTATATAAAGTTCTGAACGCCTATCGGCACGAGGTACATACCCGTCTGCGCCGCCGCGACTATAAGCAGATCAAGCAGGCTGCTGTAACCCATCTTCCAAAAGCCGTATATCGCGGCGATGTATGTCCAAGTATTCTCCCGCGAGCGCCGTCTTTCGGAAAGCTCGCGGCTGTGTCTGAACCACAGAAGCGACTCGTCGATGTTCTCCGCTTTGTACCCTTTGAACATCATTCTGCCGAACAGCTCCACGTCCTGATTGCGCTTGAATTTTGAGTACCCGCCTGCTTTCAGCACCGCCGACTTGCGGTACATCACGGCGGGGTGATTGAACGCCGAACGCCTTTTTGCGTATTCGTATATCTCTCGGGAGGTAAGCGGCACGCGGCGGCTTGAAATCACGTTTGTGATATTTCCTTCAAACTCGTCGATGTGCGAGCCGACTATCGAAAGCCGCGGCTTTTCCCCGAAGCGTTTCAGCTGCTTTTCGCAGCGGTCGGGCTTGCTGATGTCGTCGGTATCCATACGCGCCACAAGCTCGTTGCGGCATTTTTTTAGACCGACGTTCAGCGCCGGTCCCAGTCCGTGATTTCTTTTGAGAACGACTATCGTAAAAAGCCCGGGATACTTGTCTTTGTATTCCCCGACAACGCCGTAAAGCCCGTCGGTCAGCTCGCCGTCCTCGACAAGCACTATCTCGTCGGGCGTGACGGTCTGCCCGATCATCGAGTCAAGTGCCGCCCGCAGGTATTCGGGGCGCTCCTTGCGGTACAGGGACATCAGCACGCTGTATTTCTGCATTTATATTTCCCTCTCTTTGTCAACCTCCATGAGAAGCTCTCTTGCCTCCGCCTGCTTTTTTTTGTAATAGGTCTCGGTTATCCTGCCCTCGTTCAGCAGAACGTCGCCGTAGTCAAGATCAAGATCGGTCTCGGCGGCGCTGAGATCGTCCTTCCTGCGGACGAACACCTGTGCCGCAGTCCTCAGCACGAGCTTCAGATCGCTGATAAAGCTTACCCTTTCGATATATTTCAGATCCCAGGTGAGCTTTTCGTCCCATGAAATGGCGTTTCTGCCGTGAGTCTGCGCCAGCCCGCTGATACCCGGCTTGGCGGTGTGCCTCATGCGCTGTTCGTCGGTCATGAATACCATATCGCGCACGAGCTGCGGGCGCGGTCCTATTATGCTCATGTCGGAGCGCAGGACGTTTATCACCTCGGGTATCTCGTCAAGGCTCGTAGCTCTTAAGAACCTGCCGAAATTTGTCAGCCTGTCCTCGTCGGGGAGGAGATCGCCGTTCCGATCGCGCTCGTTTGTCATGGTGCGGAATTTTATCATATAGAATATGGTCTCGCGTCCCGTAGCGGAATCGACCATGCCGGGGCGCGGCTGCTTGAAGATCACGGGCGAACCGAGCTTTATCTTTACGAGCAGCGCGATAAGCAGATACAGCCACCAGAAGACCGCAAGCGTCAGCAGAGCGCACAGGATATCGAGCAGTCTTTTTATATATTTTTCGTAAAAGCTTTTTTTTCGTTTAAGCTCCATTAATATCAAATCTCCCGACGCCGCGGCGGAAAAAACCGCACGGAACGGACGTCTTTTCATACTTTCGGAATCAACACTACAACTTTTTAATGTGACATTAATGTGAAACTCTGTGCAATCGTATTGACACTATTTTCGATTTATGATATAATTAAAAAGTTGTAGTGTTGATTCCGAAAGTATGAAAAGACGTCCGTTCCGTGCGTTT
>JAILFF010000075.1 GCA_024697705.1 Ruminococcus sp. | reverse complement strand
GGCGCTGTTTCCGCGGATAAAAAGCTTCGCCTACGGGCTGCCGAAGAATCCAAAGCCTCAGTAAATCTTACGCTCGGAGCACTGGCGGGATATTATTCGCAGCTGCCGGAAAAAGCCCGCACGCCGCTTATCGACAACATTATATATAAAGGACTGCGGGGCGTATTCTCGGGAATCGAGAAGAAAACGCAGCAGGGGAACAGGGGGAAGAAGAAAGCATGACAGACCCGTATCAGATATTGGGCGTTGATTATCGGGCAAACGAAAAGCAGATAAAAAACGCCTACAAAAAGATGGTCAAGGAAAATCATCCCGACCGCTTTCATGATCCTGTTGAGATAGAAGCGGCTAACGAACGAATGACCGAGATAAACGCCGCTTTCGACCAGATAATGGAGGACAGGCGGCTCGGCATCAGTCCGCAGAAGTACGCACAGCAGACCGCCTATTACGAGCGAAAAAAACGCCAGGAGGCTGAGCGTGCCTCGCGCTTCCGCAGGTATTCCGCCGACGACTACGCCAAATACGACTACGCGCAGAGCAGCGGCATGGATTTCAGCTTTGATTCTCAGAGCGTCAGAAACTCCATTATCAGGGGCGACCTTGCGGCGGCTGATTCGGTGCTGAACAGCGTCCGCGAAGGTGCCAGAAGCGCCGAATGGCATTATCTGAGGGGGCTTGTCTACGAAAAGCGCGGCTGGCTCAACGAGGCGTATCACGAGGTCAGGGCGGCTACGCAGATCGACCCCGGCAACACCGAATACGCCAATACTTTCCAAAACATGAACCGCTCGCGCAGCGGATATATGACAAACGAAAAATCGGGCAGCAGCAAGGCGGATTTCTGCGTTGACTGCTGCTGCAACGGGGACTCCTGCGAGTGCTGCTGCGAGGCGGGCTGCGAGTGCTGTTCCGCTTCAACGTCATGAGTACGGGCATAACCGAAAGGGCGGCGCGTCCCGACAAACCCCGCTCGGCGTTCTGCGTGGCACTGGGCGGCACGATAACCTCGCTCGTGCTGCTGCTCATGTTCATGGCGACGGCGTTCCCCGCGCTCGACTACGCGATACCGACCTACGCGGGTTTCCTGATGGTCGTAGTGATAGTCGAAGCGGGCTCGGGCTGGGCTTTGGTGACGTACTGCGCGTGTGCTCTGCTGTGTCCGCTGCTCACCCCCGATTACGAAGCGACGCTTTTGTTCATACTTTTCATGGGGTACTATCCAATACTGTACGTTTTTTTGAACAGAATAAAGAACTCCGTCCTTCGCATGACCGTTAAGCTGATCGTGTTCAACGCGGCGGTGCTTGCGTATGCGGCGGTATTCAAGTTCGTGTTCACGTCGGTCGATCTTATGGAGGGCATGGAGAGCTTCGGCAAGTGGGCGGAACCCGCGCTGCTCGGCTTGGCGAATATCTTCTTTATCTTTTACGATCAGGTTTTGGGAATGTTGATAAAGAAATATATAGGCTGGTTCAGAAAGAAAGTCCTTAAAAGAAAATGAACAAACAGAAAAAGTGAACAGTGAATAGTTAATAGTTAAGGAGCAGGCATGAACTCGTTCATGCAGGCGGCGCGTATTATGCGGAGGCAAGCCCCGCACTGATATTTTATCTTGCGCGGACAAATGCGGAGCGAAGCGTCCGCAATAACGTCCGCGAAGCGGACACCTTAACTATTCACTATTAACTATTCACTATCAACTCTTTAGAAAAGAGGTAACAAAATGAGCGAAAAGCAACAAACGCAGGAGGAATCCGCGCTGCGCGAAAAGCACAAGAACGTCATACGCCTGGTGAGCATAGTGGTGTTCATTTTTGCGCTTGCGGGCATTACTTATCTGCTTTACCCGCTTGTAAAAAGCTGGGTCAATTACGCCTCCGACCCCGACGGCGGCGCCGACAAGCTCCGCGAGGAGTTCTCGCGGCACGGCAGCATAAATTCTCTGCTGATATTTTTAGGCATACAGGCTTTGCAGGTGGTCGTGGCGGTCGTTCCGGCGATACAGGCGGTGGGCGGCGTGCTTTACGGCTGGCTGTTCGGGGCGGTGCTTTCCTTTGCGGGGATAGTTCTGGGCGCTCTTGCCGTGTGGGGGATAGTCAAGAAGCTCGGCAAACCGCTTGTCGAAGCAACGGTCGGCGAGAAGCATTTGAAGCGCTTCAAATTCCTCGAAGACGAACACAAGCTTACAATAATTCTCATTATACTGTTCATTATCCCCGGCGTGCCGAAGGACGTTGTTACCTACATCGTGCCGCTGACGAAGATAAAAATGCGCGATTTCTTCCTTATGGTACTGCCGTTCCGCATACCGTCGATAATACTTACGACGGCGCTCGGCGATAATCTCACGACGGGCAATTACGCGGGGGCGATAATCATTTCGGCGGTGATACTTGTTATCGCGGTGCTCGGGCTGATATTTAAGGATAAGATACTCGATCATTTCAACCGGCTGCACAGCGCGAGAAAGCGTGGCGGTAAGCAGGCGGCGGGGAAATAAAAGCTATCAAAAATCTGCCCGGGCGTGATGTCTGCGAGATGTTCGTGCGTTAGCTCCGTGACAAGCTCCGGCGGATACTTATCGGTTCCGTTATCGACGACATAAATGAACATATCATTAATTGGATTCTCGCTTATGGATCTTGATAAGGAATTTATATAAATATTTTTTTGTGAAAAAATTTTAATCAGGTCTTGACATTTTAAAAGGAATGTGCTATAATATAGTTATTATATACAGGATTAGCAGAATAATTCAAGATTTGTTCACGTTACACAAACAGAAATGAAAAATCAAGTGTTATTTTGTGAGTCGGAAATTACGGTAATATATCGGGCGGGTGTCCGAGTTATTACATAGATCGATCTATTTTTTTGATGGAGGTGCTTTAAAAATGATTAAGTACGAAGAGCTTGAGCTTGAGATAATCAAGTTTGAGGCGGAGGATGTTATCACTAACAGTTGTACTAACATCGGTGTTGATGAGGCAGAGGTTTAATCCTGATTTTATCAAGGACTGTACAGTTTGTGCTGTACAGTCTTTTGTTTAGTTTTTGAAAGGTTAGAATATGCAAATAATCAAACAAGGTTACGAAAACGCCGTAAAACTGATTAAAAAAAAGAAGCTTGATACTTTAGCGGAGTACAGGCTGTCACTGTATTCTTATCCGTATACCGAAAACGGAAGATACGTTATCGGCAGCTGCCTGACAGGTCAGGTCTTTGAACTTACCGAGACCGAATGGAACGCTGTGAATGAGCTGCGTCATTCGCCGCGAAGTTACGCTTATTTGGAAGAAAAAGGCTTGGTCGAGCTTGCAAAAGAAAGATACATCGTCGAGACTGACTATGATGACGTTGAACGGTATTTGGAAGTCATCAAAATCATTAAAATGACGTCTCTTGGCAAAAAGGGATTGAAGTCGTATATCATTTTCCCCACGACCGGCTGCAACGCAAGATGCGTTTATTGTTATGAGAAAGGCTACGCTGTTAAAAATATGTCGATCGAAACGGCTGACAGGCTTGTGGATTATATCTGCGAAACAAAGAGTGATGATTTCGTAAAATTAAACTGGTTTGGAGGGGAGCCGCT
>JAILFF010000069.1 GCA_024697705.1 Ruminococcus sp. | reverse complement strand
AAAAACGCTGCTCGTCATCGCGCACAGGCTCTCGACTATCGCTTCGGCAGACCGGATAATCGTCATTGACGGCGGAAAAATCGTTCAGCAGGGCAAACACGACGAGCTCATGCGGCAGGAAGGCATCTACCGCACGTTCGTTGAGGACAGGAAAAAGGCTGTCAGCCGGAAGCTGTAAGATATACTTGGGAATGCTCCGTATTGCAGCGATACGGGGCGTTTCGCTGTCTTTTCATATATTTCGTGACCGCCTAAATTGGTTATTGACATTTTTAATCGGAAGTGATATAATATAGTTAGCATTTGCTAATCGAAATACAATATATCGACTGCTGTTCGGAAGGTGAAGTGAATCATGAGATATTACGAATACGGAAAAGGACACGAAAAAACGATCCTGCTCCTGCCGGGCACCTGTTGCAATGTCAAGTGCAATTTCTCGCAGGTGATACCGCTGCTTGCGATGCATTTCCGCGTTATCGGCGTGGATTACGACGGGTTTGACGGCGCGGGAACGGAATTCCCGGATATGCTCACGGTCACGAAAAAGATCGAGGGCTTTGTGCGAAAAAAGCTCGGCGGGAGAGTATTTGCGGTATACGGTTCATCACTCGGCGGCAGCTTTGTCGGGCTGCTCGTGCAGAGGAGGAATATACACATCGAGCACGCGATAATCGGCAGCTCCGACCTCGATCAGAGCAGCAAACTAAGCGCTTTCATAGAAACAGAGCTGCTCGGCGGGGCGCTGTACAAGATGCTCAGATCGGGCGCTATGCCGAAATGGATGCTGAGGTTCAGCGAAAAGAAAATGGGCAAGGAAGTGACCGAAAAGTACAGAGCAATGCTCGGCGGGATAGGCGAGGCGATGACGACCGTGTCAAAGCAGAGCATGAAACGGCAGTTTTACTCCGACCTCGTAACGCCGCTTGATCTAAAGATAAGGGCAGAGAGTACAACAGTTCATGTTTTCTACGCTATGCAAATGGGCGAGAAATATCTGCAAAGATACCGCCTGCATTTCTTCAAGCCGGATATAATCGAACAGGACTACGGGCATGAGGAGCTGCTGTTTTTCTATCCCGAAAAATGGACAGAAGCCGTGCTGGAATGCTGCGGAGAAAGGAACGAAACAACATGACGATTCACGAATTCGGAAAAGAAAACGACAAGGTAATGCTGCTCATACACCCTTCCGCCGTGATGTGGGATTACTTCGAGTATGTCATACCGCTGCTCGAAAAGAAATATCATCTGATCGTGCCGGCACTGCCGGGGTATGACACGCTGACCGGCGAGGATTACACAAGCGTCGAGGATATCGCAGACCGCCTTGCCGATTGGCTGATAGCACACGGACACGGAGAGATAGAGTGTATCTACGGCTGTTCGATGGGCGGCGCTATCGTATTGAGGATACTTGCGGAGCGGCGTATCAAGGCGAAAAACGCAGTCATAGACGGCGGCGTGACTCCGTATCAGCTGCCGTGGTTGGTCACAAGGGCAATAGCCGTGAAGGATTTTCTGCTGATATACGCGGGAAAGCTCGGCGGAATGAAGCTGCTTCAAAAGGCTTTTGCCTCGGACGAGTATACGGGCGACGACCTGAAATACATTGTCGATGTCCTGCACATGATGAGCGCAAAGACCGTGTGGCGCACCTTTGAGTCATGCAACAATTTCAGTATGCCGGAGGTGATCGATGCATCCGATGTGAACATGGAATACTGGTTCGCCGAAAAGGAGATCGGGGAACGCAAAGCAGATATGGCTTACGTGAGAAAGCATTTCCCGCATTGCAGGTTCCGCAGATTTCACGACATAGGTCACGGCGGTCTTGCCGTCTGCAAGCCGGAGTTGTTTGTGAAGGGCATAACGCTTATATGCGAGGGATTAGGGCAAGGAAAAGGATAATCACAAAAACGGGAGACAGCATTCAAACTGTCCCCCGCTTTCTGTTTATTGTCAGAGTGCATAATGCGGTTGTATATGGCTAACCGCATTTTTATATATCCCGCCGATTTCGTCCGAACGCTATTGACATATCACCCGTTATGTGGTATCATGTACTCACAGCATAACAGGTGTTAGGCTGAATATATTTCAATGGGGTTATGTAAAATGAAAAGAAGATATGCGAAAAATTGTGCCGCATATGGCGCAAAACAGAATATCACGCTTTGAGAGCCGATCCGAATGGGTCGGCTCTTTTACATAACACGGCAGGAAAAACGTTACGTTTGAAAGGGGAAGTTTTCATGAGTTTTATCACGGTCAGGGACGTAAAAAAGAGCTTCGGCAGCGGAGACAGCAGGACGCAGGTGCTCAAAGGGGTGAGCGTCGAGATTGCTAAGGGCGAGATGTGCGGCATATTCGGTCCGTCGGGGTCGGGAAAGTCCACGCTGCTCAACATGATCGGCGGGCTCGAGGATATTAGCAGCGGCAGCATAACCGTTGACGGCGCGGAGCTTTCGGGCAAGAAAAACAAGGCGGCGGTGGAGTACAGGCGGGAGAATCTCAGCTTCATTTTCCAGTTCTACAACCTCGTTCCCGATCTCACGATCAGGGAGAATATCCGTGCCGCGGAGTATCTCGCAAAAGCTCCCCTGCCGATCGACGAGCTTATCGAAACGGTGGGGCTGACGGAGCATCAGCACAAGTACCCCTCGCAGGTGTCGGGCGGGCAGCAGCAGCGGTGCGCCATAGCGCGTGCAATAGTCAAGAACCCGAAAGTCATGCTCTGCGACGAACCAACGGGAGCGCTCGATTTCGCCTCGTCGCGAGTCGTGCTCGAACTGCTTGAACGCATCAACAGGCAGTACGGCACGACGATGCTCATCGTTACGCACAACGAGGCGATACGGTTAATGGTAGATCACATCGTCAAGGTGCATGACGGGCTGATCGCTGAGGACACAATAAACGAAAGCAAGCTCTCGGCTTCCGAGATAGACTGGTAAAGGGGTACAGATATGGTGATCTTCAAGCGTGCGGGGCGTATGCTGCGTAGGAATTTCTTCAAATACCTCTGCGTCATGCTGATAGTGATACTCGGCATGGCGGTTGTTATCGGCTACGGGAACACCTCTTTTTCGGCGCGTGAAACCGTTGACCGCTACTGGGAGGAAACGAACGTCGAGGACGGAGAATTTACTGCCTACGTCAAGCTTACTGACAAAGACGAGTCCGATATTTCGGACATGAACATTTCCTTATGATGCTCGGAATGGCGTTCTACGGGAGCATGACAAAATACGCGGAGTCGATAACGGACGACACACGGTTTGAATATATGTA
>JAILFF010000056.1 GCA_024697705.1 Ruminococcus sp. | reverse complement strand
ACCAAAAAACAAAAAATGCAAAGTGAAGGCAAACCAAAAGTCTTAGGAAGGGGGTGTGGGGGATAACCCTTTCCTAAGACTTTTGGTTCTTTTCTACCGGAAAAACTTCCTAAGACTTTTGTTTTTTTCTGCCGAAAATCTTCCTGAGACTTCCTGTCTAATCACCTTGCCCGTTCAGCAAAGTCTCCACTTCGGAAAGCCGCGGCGGGAAGAGCGGCAGCGGAAAGCGCGATATCGCAACAGCCGCACAAGCGCTCGCAAAACGCACGGTCTCGTCGTCGGACATACCGTGAAGCAGCGCGTAGGTGCAGCCCGCCTTGAACGTGTCGCCCGCGCCGAGAGTGCTTTTTACCTCGACCTCGAACGGCTTCATGCGCTTGACAGACTCGCCGCGCCTTCCGTAGAGCATCTCGCCGCCGCCCTGCGTAAGTATGGTAAGTCCGTCCGAATTGTCCATCATAAGCTGCATCACCTCTTCGGGAGATCTGTCCGAATATTTGTAATCTGCGATCTCGTGGGAGACAGCGTTGATGGCGGCGTGTTTGTGCATAAAAGAATCGTGCGCCGCGTCGATGGTAACATAAGGTATGCCGAGTTTGATGCATATCTCGGCGGCAAGCTGCGATTCCGCGCCGAAAAACGGGTCTATCGCCGCCGCCTTGCAGCCCGCTATATCTTCCTCGCGGGGGATATTCCACCAACGTTCGCCCGACGAGAACAGCGCTCCGAATTTGCCCATCGGAGAGCGCACCGTCCCCGAGATGACCACATAATCCATAACGCCTTTGTCGTCATTGCGGAAAGTGAGCGGCGAAATGTCAACGTTTTTATCGGCGTAGAATTCTTTCAGCATGGGTGCTGCCTCGGTGCCTATCCACGAGCCGTCCATGCGCACGGGCGTACCGAGCGATCCGAGCACGGTACAGGCAGTGCCCGTTTCGCCGCCGGGAAGGAAATACTGTTCTTCTATCTCGGAGTATTTGTCGGGTTCAAGAAAGCCGTCCCTCAGCAGGAACGAATGTGAGCCGATGACCATTCCGTAAAGATACAATTCGGGTGTTTGTTTCATTGAGATTCCTCCTTAAAAAAGCTAAGGCATACCAAAAGTCTCGGGAAGAGTTATCGCCAGCACGAAATGTGTTCGTGTCTGCCCCATTCCCGGGACTTTTGTTTTTTATTGAAAATAATTATATCACACCGCAGGCTGAAAGTCAATAAGCAGCAAAAAGGCGCTTTGCATGAAATCAGTTCATGCAAGCGCCCATATATAAATGGAGGAATAATATCTTCGTGTTCATGCTTATTCCGATAACTTACGTTTTATCGGGTAATAACAGCTCGTTACCTTTACTGTCTTTTTGCGGCGATCAAACGACCGCACGATCTTTGCCCCCGCCGCTGTCGATATCAGAATTATCCCGACTGTCGGGTAAACTGTTATCAGACGGTTGGTTGTGCCGTAGATATCGAGTACTCCCTTGAAAAGACTTCCGACCGAAAACGCCGCTACACCCGAATTCCACAGATTAATCGTCACGCGGCGCGGTGTGACGTCCTTAAGCGCGGCGATACCGTAGGGCAGCGCGCCGAAGAAAAGCGGTATAGCGAAGGCATAGATCATATAGTACGAATACACCTCGTGGCTGAACCGCTCGTACACCGCGCCGAAGAACGCCAAAAACGCCGCTGCGCAGATGTGCCCGATGCAGTTTTTCAGGGCTTTTTTATCCGATGTATACAATATCGCTCACCCCTCTTTCCTTTATCCTGCCGTTCGATGTGGGATTGTTTATCACCACGCCGTTAAAATACATGGTCGATGAACCGCCGCCGTCGAGATTGTACGCCGTTTCCGCGCCAAGCGACTTCATGAACTCCGCAAGCTCGTACAAAGACAGCCCCTCGCTCTCGGAAGTCCTGCCGTCCGATACGACGAAGAGATAATGATTTTCGGAAATTTGTCCGATAGCTGTGCGCGGATTGCTCGCCATCGCCCTGCCGACCTCGTCGCTCTCCGAGACGGTTATGATGCCGTCCCGCACCAGCCCGGGACCGAAGGCGAACGCCTGCCATACGCCCCGATCGACAAGCTCGTCGGCGGAATAATCGTACTGATTCACTACCTTCATCGTGCCGTCGGCGTAGATGCACAGCAGATCGTCGGCGCTCGGGGTATCGCGGTATACTATGCCGTTTCGGATAACATAGCCGCTTTCTCTCGCGCCGTAGAAATCGCCGTTCACCGCGAGCACCGCGTTGTTTGCCTCCGCTGTCTCCGACGTTTTCGCCGTGACGTTCTTTCCGTAGGTGTCGTTCGCAAACGCCGTTTTGAGGTACTCCGCGGAGGTCAGCCGAACGTCCGCAGCGTATATTTTGGTGTTGTTCCAATAGTATTCCGTCATTTTTATGCCGATATTTTCGTCCTTATAATCGTAATCATAATCATTATCATAATTATCACTGTCCTGCACCGTCGTTTCGGGAATGACCGTCTGCTTTTCGGTACTTTCCGACGGAGTATCATTATCTGCTGTCTCACTGCCGTGCTTATGCTGTCTGCCCGATTTCTGCGGCTTTTCGGCTTCGGAGGTATCCGTATCGGCTTTGCTCTCCGCCGTGCTTTCTTTCAGTGTCTCAAACATCGAGGTGTTTGTCTGCGAAGTATCGGTCTGATAGGCACTGCTTAGGACAAATGTATCAAGTGAGATATACGCCGTGAACGCCGTCAGCGCCAGCCCGAAGCTTACCGCCCATGCGTATTTCCTCATGCCGACGCACGCTCCTTCCCGAAAACGAAGCGGTGCTGTATAACGTAGCTCAGCAAAAACAGCACGGTCTCGGTGAGAAGCTTGCCCGCGTAGGTATTCACCCCGATGACGGTCAGCATTTTCAGTATCAGCGTATTGAGCGCCAGTATTACGGCGGCAAGCGCGAAGTATCTTACAGCCGAAGTCTTTACGCTGCTGTCGGAATCAAAAACAAACTTTCGGTTAAGATTGTAATTAAGCACGCTGCTGAAAAGCCTTGCCGCGATATTCGGGAACACCGTCAGCCCCGTGACAAGCGAAAGCAGGCAGAACAGCCCGTAATCGGCAAAGAAGCTCACAAGCGATGACACCGAGTATTTCAGTATCTCCTTGTAAATGAGGCACGAATCACGAAATGTATCAAAATGTGAGGAGGAATTGCCGTCGAGGTAGACGGTCTGTATGATCTCTTCCTTTATCTGTATATCGCGGCGGGGCATTTCCATAAGGACGTTCATTTCGTATTCGTAGCGGCTGCCCGAAACAGAAAGCATTTCGGAGATAAGTCTGTCGCTGAACGCACGAAGACCCGTCTGCGTGTCGCAGACATTTTGTCCCGATGTGACGCGGTAGACGGCTCTTGTCACGGCATTGCCGAACCTGCTGCGGAGCGGAACGCCCTTGCCGAAGCGTCTGCTGCCGAGAACGAGCGCGTTAGGGAAGCGTTCCGCCGTTTCGCTCACGCGGATAATATCCTCCGTTATGTGCTGACCGTCGGCGTCGGCGGTCACGACGACGTAGGGCGCGGGGAAGTATTCGCGGATAAAGTTCATGCCTGTTTTGAGCGCCTCGCCCTTGCCCATGTTGACCTCGTGGCAGATGATATCCGCCATGCTTCTGAGCGTTCTGAACAGCGGTTCGCGCTCCTCGCTGCTGCCGTCGTTGACTATCACGACATGAAAGCCGTTTTCGTAAAGCTGACCGACCGTCACGAGCAGTTCGCCGTCCGGTTCGTATGCGGGGATAAGTGCAATTTTTTTGAAAGTCGTTGTCATGCGGATCGCCTCCTGTAATAAAAGAGCCTTTTTCTTTCCTTAATGTAAGTATAGACTGTCAAACTTAAATTAAGGTTAGAAAAAAGCATTTTCACAAAACTTTCAAGAAATTTTTGCAAGACCACAGAAACCGCCGCATAATATATGTTTTTTCGGAAAACAAAAAAGGCTGCGGCATGAGCGCAGTCGATGCCGCAGTCATGCCAACAGCCACTTTTATTGATCTGCTTATTGATGCTTATTCTTCGCGTAAATGATACGCAAGCCTTTCAGCAGCAGCGTTTCGTCAAGGATTATCTCCCGCTTGCAGAATGGCACCACTATCCCCGCAAGACCGCCTGTCGCAACGATCGTACACTTCTCGCCGAGCTCTTCCTCGATGCGCTCCGTCACACCGTCAAGCATCGAAGCCGTGCCGTTTATTATGCCGCTTTTCATGCAGTCTACCGTGTTCGTGCCGATCGTCTTCTTCGCGGGCGTAAGGCTTATCGTCGGCAGCTGAGAAGTGCGGCTTGCCAGCGATTCGAGCGACACCCTGAGTCCCGGGATTATCATGCCGCCCAGAAAATTCTTCTCGCCGTCGATGACCGATACCGTCGTAGCCGTGCCCATGTCGATAAGTATCAGCGGCGCGGGGTAGAGGTCTATCGCACCCACCGCGTCGGCTACCCTGTCGCTGCCTAACTGCGCGGGATTGTCGAGCATTATCCGAAGCCCCGTCTTTATCCCGGGACCTACCGCCAGTATCTCCCCGCAGCCCAGCCGCTCCATAGCCATTTTGAGCGTGTTCGTCAGCGGCGGCACGACGGACGAGATTATCCCGCCGTCGATGCGCTCGCCGTTTAGGTCGTGCAGTTCGAGAATGGTCTTTATCATCACCGCGTATTCCATAGCCGTCGAGCGGTGATTTGTCGAGAGCCTTTCGACAAACATGATGTCATTGTTGTCGAAGCAGCCTATCACTATATTTGAATTTCCGATATCTGCTGCGAGTATCATTGAGCGTCCTCCATGTCTTTCAGCTCACCGTGTTTTTCGTAGCGGGTGATGCGGGTCGCTTTGTTTTCGCCGTCAACGAATACCACACGCGGGGGATTTTCCTTTATCTCGTCGGGGGTCATTCCCGCGTAGGACATGATTATAACAAGGTCGCCCTTCTGCCCCGAACGCGCCGCCGCGCCGTTTAAGCAGATCACGCCGCTGCCCCTTTCGCCCGCGATAACGTAGGTCTCTATGCGCGAGCCGCTGTTGACGTTCACGATGTGTACGTGCTCGTATTCGTAAAGCCCCGCGGCTTCCATAAGCGCTTCGTCGATAGTCACGCTGCCGACGTAGTTAAGCTCCGCCTGCGTGATCGTAGCGCGGTGAATCTTGCTTTTCAGTACCGAAATAGTCATTTTGCTCCCCTTTCGCTGCCGCCGCGCAGCTTACTTTTCATTCCCTTGACCACCGCACGGAGCATCAGCGCCGTTCCTGCCGACACTCCCGCCGAAAGCACCGACTGCCTTAGCAGATAACGCTTCGCTTCTTTCTCGTCGGCGAACTGCGCCGCAACCTTGTTCGATAAGTAAATCAGAGCGGCAGTAGTCATCAAAGCCGCGTTCGCTGTTATTTTGTCGGAGCGCTTCATTTTACGTCCTCTGTGAAGAAGTTGTCGATAAGTCTTGTCTTTCCGATATAAACCGCGATGGCGCAGAGCGCGGGGCGGTCGATAACGGGAATCTGCTGCATGGTCGCCGCGTCAACGAGCTTAACGTAGTCGATCTTTGCAAGCGGCTCGGCTTCGATGTGAGCTTTCATAGCGCCCGTTACCTTTGCCGCGTCGGTCTCGCCGTTCTTTACAAGCTCCGAACCGAGCTTTATCGCCTGCGAAAGCACAAGCGCTGCCTTTCTCTCGTCGGCGTTAAGGTAGGTATTGCGGGAGCTTTTTGCAAGCCCGTCCTCCTCGCGGACGATGGGGCAGCCGATTATTTCGAGCGGCATATTGAGGTCGTCAACCATGTGACGAATTACCGTAAGCTGCTGTGCGTCCTTCTTGCCGAAGTAGGCGCGGTCGGGCGTAACTATGTTAAAGAGCTTGGAAACGACGGTGCAGACCCCGCGGAAATGCACAGGGCGGCTGAGTCCGCAAAGCTCCTGCGTGAGCACGGTCATATCGACGAAGGAGGAAAAGCCCTCGTGATACATCTCGGCAGGTTCGGGATTGAAGATAAGGTCTGCCCCGTGAGCCTCCGCGAGCGCCGCGTCGCGGTCGAGGTCGCGGGGATAGCTCTCCAGATCCTCGGTCGGACCGAACTGCATCGGGTTTACGAAATCCGAAACGACCGTCCTGTCATTGTCCTTGACGGAAGCGTCGATAAGGCTCGCGTGACCCTCGTGCAGATAGCCCATTGTCGGCACGAGACCGACGGTCAAGCCCTCTTTTTTCCATGCCTTAACTGCGGCGCGTACTTCTTCTATTGTCTTAACTATTCTCATTTTTATTTACCTCTTATATTTGATTCCCGATTCGGGTCTGTATTGCTGTAACAGAGTTCGTAATTAGTTGGGATATACTCTGCGGCAATTTTCAATTTTCGCACATTCTTCATCGGAAATACAGATCTCAGCCGCGTTTGATAGGTCATTTTCCAAAAATCTTTCGGTATTTATCAGCCGAATGATTTTATCGGCAAATTCGGCGGAACTGTCTGTTTCAAGCCATAATCCCAATTTTGTGCCGGAAATGTAATCGTAGCCGTTATCCTTGACTTGACCGTTTGTATATTCCTCAATGCGTTCCGGCAAGGTATAGCGAATATCCAGATCGGGGTTTGACATTTTACCCGCGTCAAGCACAATAATTATTGTTTGCATAAAAACAATCCTCCGTCAGATCGGGAACAATTTGATAACAAGGTCTTTTACGACCTCGAAAATATATTCTTCCCCGTCCGTTTCCACATAGTCGGGGAACGACGTATCTATCAGATAGCTGTTCTCTTTTTCGCCGATGATGTGGCACCGAAGCGCACCGGCGCAGGGCGGCTTTACCTCGTCTTCGGCGCTGACGACGGGCAGCTTGTCGTGAAAGATATGCCGCCGCCCGTCTGTATCCGTCAGCGCGAATTCGACAAGATCGGGATAGCCCGAATCATCGGTAACACGGGTTATCTCCACGTACACCTCGGCGATGAATTTATTCATATGTGATCGGCTCTGACTTTTACGATTATGTCGTCGTCTATCTTGAACGTGTGTTCTTCGGCGGGGAAATTGCCCGCCTTTGTCTCGTTTATGTACTCCGTGAAGCCCTGACGCATCAGCATACCGACCTCCGCGAATTTCTTGGCGAACTTCGGCGTGTGACCCGTCGTAAGCCCCAGCATATCCTGATAAACGAGCACCTGACCGTCGCAGCCCGCGCCCGCGCCGATGCCGATAGTCGGGATAGTGAGTTTTGCCGTGATCATCTCAGCAAGCTTCGCGGGAACACATTCGAGCACGACGGCGCAGGCGCCTGCCTCCTGAATCTTCATAGCGTCGTCAACGATCTGTTTTGCACGTTCGTAGGTCTTGCCCTGCACCTTGAATCCGCCGAAAGCGTTCACCGACTGCGGCGTAAGTCCAAGGTGAGCCACAACGGGTATCGACGAATCGACGATAGACTTGATCTGTGCGCAGACCTCCGCGCCGCCTTCGAGCTTAACGGCGTGAGCGCCGCCCTCCTTGACGAGCCTTCCCGCGTTCACCACCGCGTCGTAAACGCTCGTCTGATAGGACATAAAGGGCATATCCGCGACCACGAACGCATTCTGCGCCCCCCGCGAGACTGCCGCCGTGTGGTGTATCATATCCTCCATAGTAACGGGCAGAGTGTTTTCGTACCCCAGCATCACCATGCCGAGCGAATCGCCCACGAGAATGGAATTGACTCCGCACTCGTCCTCGATACGCGCCGTAGTGAAATCATACGCGGTAAGCATCGTTATTTTGTCACCCGCTTGCTTCTGCGCCAATAAAGTTGCTGCCGTATTCTTCATGCACTTGTCCTCCTTAAAATCAGTGTTACGATCCCGACCGCTCGGGTACCGTACAGATACATTATAGCACGAAATTATGAACAAATATACCTTATGGTGGATATTTTACCTTTTAAGCGGGATATAAAACGATGAAAAGCGGCTATTGACAAACCCAGGCGGTTATGGTATGATGATTACAACATAAGCCGACAGGTGAAAAAATCAAGGAGTGAGCAGAACAAATGAGCGAATATAAATTCTCGGTCATCATACCCGCATATAACGAGGAAAAATATATCGGCAAGTGCCTGCATTTCATCGAAAAGGCAGCCCGCCGCGTCAGTCCCGACAAGGTGCAGATGATAGTCGTGGCTAATCACTGCACCGACCGCACCGCCGTGATCGCCGCAAGGCACGGCGCAAAAGTCGTTGTCGATGAGGAAAGCCGCTGCATCGCGGCGGTGAGAAACGCGGGGCTCAAAGCCGCCGACGGCGAGATAGTCGTCACCATCGACGCCGACAGCGTTATGACCAAGACTTCCCTCGAAGAGATCGCGCAGCTGCTTGAAAGCGGGAAATTCATCGGCGGAGGGGCGAGACCCGAATTCGACCGTATGTCCCTCGGGATATTCGTTTCCTCGATGTACGTCGCCGTTAACATCCTGCCGAAGATGATAAAAAGCGGCGGCGCTCTATCGGGGACGATGTTTTGGGCGTATAAGCGCGATTTCGAGGCGGTGGGCGGCTTCGACGAAAAGCTCGTCAGCCTCGAAGATATGGATTTTGCGATAAGGCTCAAAAAGCACGGCGAAAAGCAGGGCAAAAAATACGGCACGCTTAAAGAATCGTTCGTCATCACATCGAGCCGCAAGTTCGACGAGTTCGGCGACTGGTATCTCGTGAAGAACCGCCGTCTTACCAAGCGTATTTTCACGGGAACGGACAAGGCGGCGGCAGACGAATTTTATTATAATGTCAGAAAATAACAGCATTGTTCGGACAGTATAAAATATTTATATAAATTTCGCAAAATCCCTTGACAATCCGACAATATTGTGATATGATATACATATAAGAATATTATCCTTTTGTGAATTTGTGACGATCAGGGAGGCTGCGGCATCATGACTGATTTTTACTACCCCGTGCTGGGCGATGAGGTTGAACTTCCTCTGTATATACTCGGTATCGGCGCCCGCGACACCGAATTTCATTTTATCCGCGAGGACGGCTACCCGAATTACCAGATCATTTACTGCGTAAGGGGCAGCGGTACTCTGCGCGTTGACGGCAAGGAATACAAGATCGCCGCGGGCGACGGTTTCTATCTGCCGCCGCACGTTCCGCATGAATATTTTCCCAACGAGGAGATCTGGGAAACGCACTGGATAACCTTCGAGGGGCGCGAGATCGAGAATATGATGAAATATCTGAAGCTCGAAAAGGCGAGGGTCTACAAGATACACGACGTCGCCCCGCTCGACGCTATCTTCAAGAAGATGCTCTATCTCATGCGGACGAATTATTACTACGGCGGTCATCAGTGCTCGGCGCATCTTTACCAGTTCTTTATCGAGTTCAACCGCGTGGTAAATCTGCAAAACGGCACACAGGACGGCGCGAAGCTCACGCAGCTCCAGCCCGTTATCGACTACATCAACACGAATTACAAGCAGGACATAACGCTGACGGAGCTTTCCGACCTTATCGGGCTGAGTCCGCAGTATCTTTGCAGGCTGTTCAAGGAATGTCTCAATCTGCGCCCGTTCGAGTATCTTGCAAGGCGGCGCATACAGCAGGCGAAAACACTTCTGCTTGAAGAAAAGCGCAACATCAACGACATTGCGAACGAGGTCGGCTATAACGACTGTTCCTATTTCTGCGCGGTATTCAAGAAGCACGAAATGCTCTCGCCCGCCGAGTTCCGCAATCTGCACCGCAAGCAGAGCTGAATTCCCGGAATTGTTTTTGTAAATGAGCATTTGTGAATAAGATAAAAGATAAGAGATAAAAGATAAAAGATATATTTAATCCCCGTGTTTGAAATTTAAAACTAATATTTCACTGTTGCGTATTATATCTTTTATCTATTATCTTTAATCTTTTATCTTAAAGTAATTGCTCATTTAAATACGAAAGGACAAGAATATGGAAAAGCTTTGGAGAAAGAATTATTTAAACATAGAACCCTACACTGCGGGCGAACAGCCCAAGACCGACGACATTATCAAGCTCAACGCCAACGAGAACCCCTATCCGCCCTCGTATGAGGTTTATAAGACCATCGCCGAATTTGAAGCGAACGATATGAGAAAGTATCCGCTGTCGGACTCGGCACCGCTCAGAGCCGCTATCGCCGAGCACTGCTCGAATCTTTACGGGGCAAGGCTCACGCCCGATAATATCTTTGTCGGCAACGGCTCGGATGACGTGCTGGCGGCGGCTTTCCGCGCTTTCTTTAACTCCGACAAGCCCGTAATGTTCCCCGACATCACCTACTCGTTCTACCCCGTATGGTGCGAGCTGATGAAGATACCCTTCGTCACCGTGCCCGTGGACGATAAGTTCATGATAAACCCCGAGGACTACGCGCCCGAAAACGGCGGCGTTGTTATCGCGAACCCCAACGCGCCGACATCTATCGGCATGGGGCTTGACAGTATTCGCCGCATACTCGACCTCAATCAGGACTGCATAGTTATCGTTGACGAAGCGTATGTCGATTTCGGCGGCGAATCGGCAGTCAAGCTCCTTTCCGAATACGAGAATCTGCTCGTAACGCAGACGTTCTCGAAGTCGCGCTCTATGGCGGGTATGCGTATTGCTATGGCTTACGGAAGCACCGAGCTTATCTCGATGCTGAACGCCGTTAAGGACAGCTATAATTCCTATCCGCTTGACAGACTTGCCATTGCTACGGGTATCGCTTCGGTAGGCGACGAGGAATATCTCGAAGCGATAACCTCAATGATCATCGCCACCCGCGAGAAAACAGCCGCGGCGCTGCGCAAACTGGGCTTCGACGTACCGCAGAGCAGCACGAATTTCCTGTTCGTTCAGCACAAGACCCTTACGGCAAAGCGCATATTTGAATACACCCGCGAAAAGGGCATATATATCCGCTACTGGGACAAGCCCCGCATAAACAACCGCCTGCGCATAACGATAGGTACCAACATCGAAATGAGCAAGCTTATCGCGGCGCTTGAGGAGCTTATCGCGGCGGAGTGCAAGTGAACGTGCCCATATGGACGTTTTCCTGATATGCATACTGCTTGCGCTTTCGGCGGTCTGCTCGGCTACCGAAACGGCGCTTTCCTCCGCCAACCGAATCCGCCTGAAAAACATGGCGGCGGGCGGCAAAAAGAGCGCACAGAAGGCGCTTAAGATAATCGAAAACTACGACCGTGCGCTGACGGCTATACTCATCGGCAACAACGTGGTGAACATACTTTCCTCGTCGCTGACGACGGTGCTTTTCACGCAGAAATTCGGGCAGAACAGCGTAGCATATGCAACACTTGTTATGACGGTGCTGGTGCTTATCTTCGGCGAGATACTTCCGAAAAGCCTTGCGAAAGAAAACGCCGAGAGCTTCTCCATGCTGATGTCGGCACCGCTTTCGGCGGCGATGTTTCTGCTCACGCCCGCGATATGGTTTTTCGGCATGATAAAGAAGCTAACCGACCTTATGACGGGCGGCAGGAAAGATCAGCCCGCCTTTACGGAAGAAGAGCTTAAATACATCATCGACGAGAGCGAGACGGAGGGCGTGCTTGAAGAGCAGGAATCCGACCTTGTGCGTTCGGCGCTCGATTTTGACGAAACGCAGATCGACGAGGTATTGGTGCCGCGTGTGAACGTTCTCGGCGTGGAGCGGCAGGCTACCACCGAAGAGATCAAAGCGATCTTTGTGGACAGCTGTTATTCGCGCCTGCCCGTTTACGAGCGGACGATGGATAATATAGTCGGCATTATACATCAGATAGACTTTTTCAAGTTCTACCTTGACGGCGGCACGGACATCGGCGAGATAATGACGCAGCCGATGTTTATCCCCGAAAACAAGCGCATTTCCGAAGTCTTGAAGATGATGCAGAAGCGTAAGGCGCACATGGCGGTGGTCGTAGATCAATACGGCGGCACGGCGGGTATCTGCACGCTTGAGGACATCATTGAGGAGCTTGTGGGCGACATTTACGACGAGCGCGACGAGGAGGACGATTCGTTCAAGGCGGAGGGCGTCGGGAAATGGGACGTTTCGGCGGAGCTTTCGGTATCGGACTTTCTTGAAAAAGCCGATCTTGACGAGGGGCTTATCGACGCGGAAGCGAACTCGATGGGCGGTTGGATCACAGAAATTCTGGAGCGTTTTCCCGAGAACGGTGAGACGGTAGAAGTTCCGCCGTTCTCGGTGAGGGTCACGATGGAGAACGATCAGCGGATAGACAGACTGCAAATCGAGATAAAAGATAAGAGATAAAGGATAAAAGATATTTTTAGGCGCAAAGCTTCCGAATTCGCAAAGCAAGGGCAAGCCAAAAGTCTTGGGAAGGGGGTGTGGGGGAGAACCCTTCTTCTTGCACGAACAAGTTCGTGCAAAGGGTCTTCCCCCACAGAAACCTACGACGGCAGAAAACAACTCGAAGAAAGAAAGACGAGCGGTTCAAAAATAAAATCGGCTATTCAGAGAAAGCGTACAAAAAGGTGCAGACGAATAGTACAAAAAGTCTGTACAAGAACAAGGAAATTGCCGATTTTATATTTGCAAGAAGAGCGGTCTGAACGAAGTTCAGACCGGCGATATTTTGCAAACGAATTGCGCGAAGTATGGATTTCGCCACAGACGGGACAGTTCACGGGCGACTGCACAAACCGTGTTCGTGCCATGCTCGCCCCTGCAAATTAAGGCTTTGCAAAAGGTATAGAAAACAATTCACCTGAAAGGACAGGATAAAAATGCCAAAGCAGATAAAGAAAAAAGAGCTCCCCAAGGGCGAGCGCACAAACAGCCTGCTCGGAATATTCACCATGATAGCCGCGTTCGCATTGGGCGGAACGCTCATGGCGCTGATCTCGGTGCTTGAAAAGGGCGGCACGGCAGGAACGGGACTCGGGATAGCGGTTTTCGGCTGCCTGTGGCTGTTTATGATATTGGCGCTGTGTCACTGTATGCAGGGCATCGTCACCTACGAAAAGAGCGAGCATTACGGCGTGCTGCTGACTTCGGTGCTGTCGGGCGTTTCGTTACTGGGCTGTCTGCTCAACGTGCGTATGTCGCTTTCGCTGCTGTTCACGTCGCTCGGAATGGAAGACGCGGCAAAGAACGTTATCGGCGGCAGAAGCTTCGCGGAGTTCATATCGGGTCAGCGCATGGCATGGATAATAATGATAGTCGGTGTTGCAACAGGCGTTTTCACGGGTCTTATAGGCATGGGCAAGCTCGGACCCTCCTACGCGGGGGGGCGTGTCCGCGGGAACAATTCCCGGAGGCGTTAGGATTCGTTCCGCGTTGGTAGGGTCAGTGACTTTTTTTGCAAAAGATTATTCGTTCGGACTCAACCTCCCTGCGGCGGTGATAGAATGATTATAAATTTTTGAAAAGTGTGAAATGGGCTTGAAATTTGTCGGAAAATGTGCTATAATGATTTTACGATTAAAATTGTGTTTTTTCAGAGAGAAGATAATGAACGGGGAAGTGACCGCTTTTGGCGGCATTTACCTATGTCCGAAAGGAAAGTGTGATAATAATGGCTTCAACAGCTGTAAGACCGTCCGACAGAGGCGCACCACGCAGCAGACCGCCTCAGCAGGGCAGACCCCCGCAGGGCAGACCTCCTCAGCGGCGGCAGCCTCAGCCGGGGCAGCAGAACCGTCAGCGGCAATATTACAACGAGGACTACGAACGTCCGCAGAGCGGTCGGCGTAAGAAGTCGAAGGCTCCGCTCGTGGTCACGGTGGTGCTGCTGCTTATTATCATTATCGTGGCGGTGGTCTACGGCGTCGGTCTTATGTACTATAAGAACAGGTTCACGGCGAATGTTTACATAAACGGCAGGGACGTCAGCGGAAAGACCGTGGCGCAGGTGCTCGATATGTTCGCGCATAAGGATATTCCCGAAAATCTTACCATCAAAGCGCCGAGAAACAATACCGTGAATATTTCCCTCGCCGATGTTGATTACCGTTTCAACTACGATACCGAGATACAGAAGATCCATTCCGACCTTGACAAAAAGAGCTGGTTCGCTTATCTTGTTCAGCGCACCGATTATAATTTCAACGACGTTTCGAGCTACGATAAGGCAAAGCTTGAAGCTGCCATTGAGAATGCAGGTTGGGGTACTCAGGAGAACGTCAGCGCACAGCTGAAATCCGACGATACAGGTTATCATATCGTTCCCGAAGTTCAGGGCGACGTTTTCAGCATGGATGTTATGAAGAGCTACATTGAGTCGAAGCTCGATGCGGATACCTATACCTTTGACGCGATGGCTTCGGGAGCGTATGTTCTTCCCGAAACAGTATCGACCGATTACGAGGCTAAGGTGAATACGCTCAATAATCTGTGGAAAATGTCCATCAGCTACGACTTCAATTACACTACCGAGGAGCTTACGGGCAAGAAGATAATCAGTCTCGTAGACGTTGACCGCGACGGCAATTATACCGTTGACGAGGACGCCTGCATGACCTATATCGAAAAGCTCGCGAAGAAGTACGACACTTACGATACCGTGCGCAAGTTCAAATCGACGCTTCAGGGCAAGATCAAGGTAAATCCTTCGAGCGACGCCAAGTACGGCTGGTGGATGGATAAGCAGGAGTGCTGCGATCAGCTGGTCCGTATGCTTAAAAAGGGCAAGTCGTGCAGCGACGTCGAGCCTATCTATTACAATGTTGACGGATACTTTGAGTTCACGGGCGTTCCCGAGGCGCGTACCGAAAAGGACGATATCGGCAAGACCTACATCGAGGTAGACCTCAGCAATCAGCAGTGGTGGTACTACAAGAAGGG
>JAILFF010000024.1 GCA_024697705.1 Ruminococcus sp. | reverse complement strand
GATAAAAGATAAAAGATAAGAGATAAAAGATAAAAGATAGCCGCAAGTGAAGGCAAACCAAAAGTCTTAGGAAGGGGTTGGCACGAGTAAAGCTCGTGCAGGGGATAACCCTTCTTCAGAAGGGTTTCCCCCACAAAGCCTACGACAGTCGGAAACATCTCGGTAAGAGAAAGTCTGACGGTTCAAAAAAAATCGGCAATTCTAAGAATAGCCGACAAAAAGGCACAAGCATATAAATCAGATAAAGTGAGCGGGAACGAATGAATTGCCGATTTTATATTTGCAAAAGAGCGAAGCGATTTTTGCAAATGATTTGCGCGAGGTCGGGATTTTTCAGACGGTCGGGTTAAATTCACGGACGCGCAATGCACGCCCCTACAATCAGATAGGTTAGTGACAGTTCGGGATGCTCGCCCCTACATAACAAGAATTGCAATAAAGACAGGAATTGTCAGACGAACACATCGGCAGAATAAAGCCGTAAAAGGAGCAAAAAATATGATAACACCCGCCCGTCAGGAGGACTTCGAGACCGTCAAAAATATCACCCGCACGACTATAAACGCCGTGTACCCGCATTATTACCCCCGCGGGGCAGTGGACTTCTTCTTAGCTCACCACAGCGACGAAAGGATCGCGGAGGACATTTCACGGGGAAAAGTTTACCTCTGCTACTGCGACGATAATAACACCGTCGGCACGGTAACGGTCAGCGGAAACGAGATAGCAAGGCTGTTCGTTCTGCCCGAATATCAGGGGCACGGTCACGGCGGCGCTCTTCTCGGTTTTGCCGAAGAGCTTATAGCAAAAAGCTATGACGAGATAGTGATAGACGCTTCCCTGCCCGCAAAGCCGATCTATTTACGGCGCGGCTACAAGGAAACGGAATACAATATTATAGATACCGAAAATAACGATCATCTTTGCTATGATGTGATGAAAAAAACGCTCCGCACGGAGCCGACATAAAACATAATAGTACACAGAAAGGATAAAAACGCTATGAAAAAGGTACTTGTTTGCGAGGACGAGGAATCTATCCGCGATTTCGTCGTTATCAATCTTAAGCGCAGCGGCTACGACGTTGTGGACGTCTGCTGCGGCGAGGACGCGCTCAAAGCCTTCGAGAACGAATCGGGCGGCTTCGATGTGGCGCTGCTCGATATCATGATGCCCGGCATAGACGGTATGCAGGTGTGCAAGAAATTCCGCGAGAAAAGCGAGACGATGGGCATTATCATGCTCTCCGCTAAATCGCAGGAAATGGATAAGATCTCCTCGCTCATGATGGGCGCGGACGATTATATCACCAAGCCGTTTTCGATCTCCGAGCTTATCGCAAGGGTTGACGCGGTCTGCCGCCGCGTGAGCATGGTACATTCCAAGACCGAAAGCTCATCGACGATCACGAGCGGTCCGTTCACGCTGAACCTCAAAAGCCGAACCGTGTTCAAGAACGGCACGCAGATCGACCTTACTCAGGTGGAATACCAGATAATGGAGTATTTCTTCAAGAATCAGAATACCGCCCTCGACCGTTCGAGCATACTGAACCACATCTGGGGCAGCAGCTACTACGGCGACGACAAGATAGTGGACGTAAATATCCGCCGCATACGCATGAAGATAGAGGACGAGCCCTCCAATCCGAGATACATACTCACGATATGGGGCTTCGGCTACAAATGGTCTTCAAACTGACAAACGAACGGGGTAGTTTATAATATATGAAATTCAAGTTTTTTAAGAAGCTGAAAAAGAGAGCCGCCCGCCGCAAGATGCTGAAACGGCTCTTACCCGCGGCAGGCGTTTTGACGGCGATAGTCGGCACGATGGCGGCTTTCACCGCTTACCGAATGAAACAGTCGTTCGGGCGCGGGGGCTATCCCGACAGGCGCTTTTCCAATCAGAAGCGCTACGACCCCGATTACAGCGTCAGTCACAGCCGATACGAGGTCAGCTTCCGCTCGGGGAAGAATACCCTGCGCGGCTATATCTACGGCATGGAGAACGCCGACCCGAAGGGTCTGCTCGTTTTCGCGCACGGGATAACCGTCGGTCACGAAGCGTATATCAATCAGCTGATGTGGTTCGCCGACCGCGGGTGGAGAGTTTTCGCCTACGACGCTACGGGCAGCGCCACCAGCGAGGGCAAAGGTACGGTAGGGCTCGTGCAGTCGGCGCTCGACCTTGACAAGGCGCTTTCCTACGCCGAAACGGACGACCGCCTGAAAGACCTGCCCGTTTATCTGCTCGGGCACAGCTGGGGCGGATATGCGGTATGCGCAGTGCTGAATTTCGATCATAAGATAAAGGCGGCGGCTTCGCTTTCGGGCTATGCCTACCCGAACGAAATGACGCTTCTCGGCACCGAACAGAACATCGGCAAGGCGGGGGCTGCGATTTTCGCGCCTTATGTCAAGGGCTACAACTTTACGAAGTTCGGCAAATATACGGGTCTTAACGCGGTGGACGGCATCAACCGTTCGGGACTGCCCGTGCTTGTCATTCACGGCGAGAATGATACCTATGTCGATATCGACAGGGTGAGCATCTACTCGAAGCGCGAAAAGATCACCGACCCGAACGCCGAATTCTATCTGCTGCGAGGGAGATACGCCGATCATCTGAGCTTTTTCAAGAACGACGCCGCCAACGATTATCTTAAGGAGTTCGACCGCCGCCATGAAGCGCTCGCTGCCGAATACGGCGGGAAAATACCCGACGATCTGCACGAACGCTTTGTGAAGAGCTTCAACAAGAGAATGGTGAACTCGATAAATACCGATCTGCTCGAACTGATCGAGGAATTCTATGACAGAGCAGCCGCGAAAGAGGAGCCTGCCGAATGAAAGAGGGAGCCGTAGTATCCGACGGCAGCAAAAACCGCTTCGGACGGCGCAGCATCGTTACTCACTGGCAGGCGACGAGCCTCGGCATGATCGCCGCCGCGCTTATTGTAATAGGCATACTGATAGGCGTGCTGCTCAAAAACTACTATTACAGCTCGGCGAGACAGTATCTTTCGTCGCGCATGAACATGATAACGGGTACGCTCGAAAACTCCGCCGCCGAGCAGATAAACTATTCGGCGCAGATACGCACGATAGTCGAAAACTACGGCGAAAAGGACAAGATCGAGCTTATGGCAATAGCCGCCGACGAGCACGTTGACATCACCTCTTCGGGATTCTCTCCCGCCGACGACATGAGCCTTGAGGACTTCACCCGCGCAAAATCCGCCGACAACGGCATGGCTTACGCGATCTTCGACCTGCCGAGCGGCGAAAGGGTAATAGCCCTGACCTCGATGCTTTCATTCCGCGGCTGCGAGTACAAGGCGCTCAGAATGGTGTCCTCGATGAAGAACGTAGATGGTCAGCTGCTCATGCTGATGATAGCGATAACGCTCATTTTCGCGCTGATACTGCTGCTTATCTATCTTTCGGGGCGGTTCTTCATACGCTCTATCGTTTTCCCCGTACTCAGGATAGGCGAGATAGCCCGAAAGATCGCCAAGGGCGATTTCTCCGAGCGCGTGGAAAAGACCTCCGACGACGAGCTCGGCGACCTGTGCGATTCGATAAACTACATGGCGGAGGAGCTTTCCCGCACCGAGTCGATGAAGAACGAATTCATCTCTTCGGTATCGCACGAGCTCAGAACGCCGCTCACCGCGATAAAGGGCTGGAGCGAAACGCTCACGGCGATAGACGACCGCGACACCTTCGTCAAGGGTATGCGCGTCATCACCTCCGAGACCGAGCGGCTTTCGCAGATGGTGGAGGAGCTTCTCGACTTCTCGCGCATACAGGACAACCGCCTGACGCTCATAATGGACAAGCTTGACATACTGGCGGAGCTCGGCGAAACGGTGCTTATCTATCAGGAAAGGGCGCGTTCGCTCGGGATAACGCTCAATTACTACGAGCCGACCATGCTGCCCTTCGTTTACGGCGACAAGAACCGTCTGCGGCAGGTGTTCATAAACATTGTCGATAACGCGATAAAGTATTCCGACAAGGGCGACACGGTATCGGTGGAAGCCTACGAGGAAAACGGCGATATCTGCATACTCGTCTCCGACACGGGAATAGGCATCTCGAAGGACGATCTGCCGAAGGTAAAGACGAAGTTCTTCAAGGCGAACCACACGCGGCGAGGCTCGGGAATAGGGCTTGCCGTCGCCAACGAGATAATTACAAGGCACGGCGGCACGCTGGGCATCAACAGCGAGGAGGGCGTGGGAACGACCGTTCTTATCACTATCCCCGCGATAAACGACGGCAGCGTTCCGAAACATTCCAAGCCGACGGTAGACGTTGAGCTGATCTCTTCGGACAAAAAGAAGAAGGGCTAAAGAAATGACTGAAGAAAGGACTGAGGAAAATGACGGACGATTACAGTGTTCTCAGGGACATCGCCCGCAAAAGCGGTCGGGAATCGTATATCACCTACGGCAATTTCGATCCTGTGTGGACGAATTCCGAAACGCCGCTTCCCGACGTCCTTAAAAAACTGAAAAAGCCCCTGTCGGGTCAGAAGATCACCTGCGAGAGCGCGTTCCCCTGTGCCGACGGCAGAGCGCTCAAGATCACGCCCGTCATCGGCGAAAACGGCGAGGTGAGATTCTATTTTATGGAGCTTTACGGCAGCAACGATCTGCTGCTCGTGATGGGCGCTACCGATGCCTTCAAAAATTTCAGCAAGGCTGTCGATAACGTGCGTTCTACCATGCTCGACTACGCCCGCAAGCTGTCGTATACGGCGAAAACGTCGAATATGATAAACCGATCGCGCTACGGAAGGCTCTGCGCGTCGTCGGTGAATTTCATGTCGCTGCTGAGGATACTCGGCGGGGGCGGCTACGAGGCTCTCGAACCGGTATCGGAAAGGCTGCACACGATAGCATGGTGGTTTGCGGGAGTGGCGGCGCGGTCGGAGGCACTGATCTTCGAGTCGGACGTAGACGAAAATCTGTACGCCGTAACGGAGCGGAAAGGCTTCGAGTGCGCGGTGGTGAATCTGCTGATAAACGCCTATCTGCACAGCGCCACGCCCGAGGGTCAGAAGACCCGCGTCAGGCTGACGGCGTATGAAGAAGGCGGCGATCTGGTGATAGTTGTTGACGACAACGGCTGCAAGGCAGACCCCGAGTATGTTTCGTCCTTCAAAGAGGTATATTTAAAGCCTCCGACCCCGACGGGCGAGGGTCTCGGCGTGGCGCTTGCGAGTGTGTACTGCGAGCGTTTCGGCGGCGATCTGCGCTTTTCGGTCTCGCCGCTGATGGGAGGACTTCGCGCAGAGATGCATCTGCCCTTCTGCGACCCCGACAGGACGCTGCATCTCTTTGCGGACGACGACGAAGGCAGGGGCTATTCGGCTGTCAGGGACACTATGCGGAAGGGCTTTGCCGATGAAGATATCGACGGGCTTATTCCGTGGTAAGAAGCCCAAAAACGCAAAGTGAGGTCAAGCCAAAAGTCTTGGTGTGTGAGAACCATTCTTCAGAGGGCTTGCACCCGCCGTTCTCGCCGCAAGGCTTTATCTAACAATAATTATTTATGCAATTTATCCAAACGCGCTCATTTCTCATTTACAGATAATTAGCAAAAAGCATTTCCGACCAAAAATATAATCGGCAATTTCAAGAAATTCGTACCAAAACCCGCAGGCGAAAAACTCTGCAAAACAGTACGGAAACAAAGAAATTGCCGATTTTTTATTTGCGCGAGGTCGGGGCAGTCAGTAACGGACGACACTATGCTCGACCCTACACGGAGGGGCTCTGCCACACAGGTATGATATTGCCGACCGCACAGACCGCTCGTTCGCTCCGCGGTTTCTTTTTTGCAATTTTGCTTTTTTCTTATCCCCGACACCCGCAAAATATGACTTGATTTATGCATAATTTTGTGATATAATGGTATATTATCATCACAGAGAGGAAAATCATTATGGACAAATTCAAGGAGTTTATCGTAAAAAAAGAACTTACCTCAAACGAAAAGGTGTCAAGGGTGTTTATCACACTCTGTGCTGTCTCGCTCGCTTCGCTGGCGGTGCTGTTCACGATGGGTACGGTCTTGAATATGATCGGGCTTTTCGCGGCGTGTCTCAGCCTTTACGGCGGCTGGCGGCTGATATGCAGTTTCTTTGTGGAGTACGAATATACGATCACGAACTTCGACCTTGATATTGATAAGATAATCAATCAGTCAAAGCGCAAAAGACTATGCACTATCGACCTGCACACTGTTACCGAATACGGCAGACTGACCGACGATTTCAAGCTCGAAGACGGCGAGACCTTCGTCAAGGCTTCCTCCTGCAATCCCGAACTTTCCGATTACTACCTGCGCTTTGAACATAAGTCGCTCGGCAAAGCGGTCCTGCTGTACACACCCAGTACGGAAATACTTGAGCTCGTTACAAGCAGCTGCCCGCGCCGTGCAAAGAATAATCTGTAAATCACGTAATTACCCGCTTCTTGAAAAGGAGGTTTGTTATGGCTTACAAATGCAAAAGCTGCGGTTATCGCTTTAAACCGTCGGACTCCGATCTCTGCCCCGAATGTTTCACCGCCCGCGACGACATCGGCTGCGAAAGCTTTGGCGACGGTCACGGGGCTCATACTCATTTTAAAGACGCTGCGGGCTCCGATGACTTTATCGCCGAACAGCTCCGCGAGGAATCCCGTCTTACCGGCGCGGAGATGGCAGAGGAATTCGCCGACTTTACCGATTCCGTCCGACGCAGTTTAAGCTCCGAAACCCCGCCAAATACCTACCGGAAGGCTCCGCAGTCTCCGCGCATAAATCCGACTTACTCATCTGACCGCGGCTATCAGAGCAATACCGTTCAGTTCAGCCGATACGCCGCACAGAGTAACTTTGACCTAAGCGCCCCCGAAGTAAAGTCTGTCAAAAACAAAGGCAACATCATAGCCGTAATGCTGATCCTTTTTATCACAGCGCCATATGCCTTTTATATCGCGCATAATACCATCCGCGATATAAAAAATGACAGCCTGCCCGCCGTTATTACCGCAGAAGCGGATAATTTCACCTTCGACAAAAAGATCGCGGGCTGCTACGGCATCGACAGCGATTACAGCGGCTCGCTAAGCATCTCCGACCCGCGCCGTACAGAATACATCTGGTACGGCATGAAATGCGACATCTCGCTTTCCGACAGCGATTATACGGTCGGAAGCATCACCCTTACGGGGTTTGGCGACGACGAGGCGCAGTTTACCTGGACGACCGAAAACGAGAATTACGGCTCGGGCAGCGAGCTTCACGGCGTGCCGCTCTGCGTAACGCCCACAGGCAGCTATACCCTGTCGCTCGAATGTAAGGACAGCTCGGGAGAGATACAAACGATAACCCAAAAGCTCGTGCTGAGTGAAGCGCTTGCGGAGTTCGAGAAAGAACCGTATACCGAGCCGCTCGACGCACCGCTTTATCATGATTACAATTATGAGCCCGGTTATTTCTATTCAAGCCTTGCCGACGAGGCAGGCTCGGGAATAAAGATTCGTCTGGCTGAAACGCCGCACGAGCTTGTCGATAACGAGAACGTCGGCACTTTCAACTTCGAGGACGAGTCGCTTTCAAAAGCGGATATGAAGCTTTGCCGTATAGAGCTTTATCTCGGCACAACCCCCTCTATCTATACCGAATTCGGGGAAATACGCCTTGCGGGTCTTGACGCGAACGGAATGATCGCTTACGAATACAGCTCATACGGCGACCCCGTGCTGCCGATCAGCAGCCGCGTGCAGTATTACGAGCTGTTGATGACCGTCTCCGACAAGGAGGGCTTCGATCGTCAGATAGGCTACAAATTTTACTCTAACGACCTTTATAACACGATAGACAGATGACAAGCGATATGATCAGCTCCGCGATGAAGCACTGCACCCTCTGCCCGAGACAGTGCGGAGCGGACAGGAACACGGGGCACGGATTCTGCGGCGAGGGGCGCACGGTGCGGATAGCCCGCGCCGCCCTCCACCACTGGGAGGAGCCGTGCATCAGCGGTACGCGGGGCTCGGGAACGGTATTTTTCAGCGGGTGCGTACTGCGGTGCGTTTTCTGCCAGAACCACGAAATTTCGCACGAGGGCAAGGGCTACGCGGTCACTGAGAATGAGCTTGCCGAGTGCTTTCTTCGGCTGAAAGCGCAGGGAGCGCACAACATAAACCTTGTAAATCCGACGCATTTCGTGCCGCAGATAATGGCGGCGATCGGGCTTTGCGGGGATATCGGGATTCCGTTCGTCTACAACAGCGGCGGCTACGAAAAGCCCGAAACGCTCGAAATGCTGCGCGGGCGGGTGAGTATTTTTCTGCCCGACCTGAAATATTACAGTTCCGAGCTTTCAAAGAAATACTCGTCGGCGGCGGACTATTACGAACGGACGATGGCGGCGATCGGGAAGATGTATGACATCGCGGGCAAGCCCGTTTTCGGCGAGGACGGCATCATGCGGAGCGGCGTTATCGTGCGGCATCTGATACTGCCGAACAGCCGTCATGATTCGATAGCGCTTATCGAAAAGCTTCGTGAGCGTTTCGCGCCCGACGAGATAATGGTAAGCCTGATGTGCCAGTACACGCCCGTTTATCGTGCGCACGAATTCAAGGAGCTGTCACGGCGGCTTTCGGGGTTTGAATACAAGACTGTCGCCGAAGCGCTCGAAAAGGCGGGCTTTGAGGGCTTTATGCAGGAGCGCGGCTCGGCAAGCGAGGATTTTATACCCGAGTTTTACGACAAGCCCCGACCTGATAACTATATCAATCCGAGAAAATAACCGCACAAATTTTTCTCTCGAAATCTTTATGCAGATATTTTCTTGGATTGCTATAAGATAAAAGACCCGACAAACACTTGGTCGGGTCTTTCTTTATTTGTCTTCCTTTGTCTTCCTGCTTCTCCCGGGCAAAAGCTTAGTTATCAGCCACGCGACGGGTATCAGCCCGAAATACAGCAGCACCGTCATCGCAAGGCGGTAAGGCTCGCTCTCCCTGCCGAGAACGGTCGTGTGCTTAAGCAGCTTCATCAGCGGAACGTGCAGCGCGATATACGCAAGCGTGGTCTTCCCGATAAAGTTTATCGGCTTCATCAGCTTGACGAACATCGGCTTTTCGGACAGAAGCATAACAAGGAACACCGCCGCAAGCGTCGTCGAAAACGCCCCGAGATAAAAGTACAGCGTGTTGCCGTACCTGTCGTTCACCATCGAAACGCGGCTGTTTAACTGCGAAAGCAGCAGCCCGTCTGCCAGCAGAACGGCTGTTATCAGCCACGAACGCAGACTGCTTTTTTTCAGGAAATCCCCCGCCGCCGCGATATTCTTCATGAAGAAATACCCCGCCATGTAGAAGATCACCGCCGTGAACGCCGTCTGCCAGTGCCACAAGCCGCCGCCCGCAAAGCGCTTGACGATGCCTGCCGCGTACATCGTTGTGGTAAGAAGTATCGTCCCGCCCGCGAGCAGAATGTCGCTCCCAATCAGCTTTCGCAGCGCGAAGAAAAGCATATCCGTCAGGAAAAGGCAGGTGATGAACCATGTCGTGTTTGATGCCATCGGCAAGCCCGTATCGACGTTTGAAGCCAGGACGCCAAGCGCCAGTTTATGCACGGGAACGTCCTTGTTCGCGCCGAAATGCACGTTCACATAGTAAAGCGGCGCGGCGTACAGATTCAGCAGAAAATACGGCAGCAGCAGTCCTTTCGCCTTTTTCAGCAGATATTTAAGCGGGTCGGTCTCCTTGTTGAAGGCGAACGTCAGCCCCGAGATGAAGAAGAACGCCGCCATGTGGAACGAGAAGATATACCGCTCGACGTCGCCGCGTGCCGTGCAGTGTCCCCACACGACGAAGAACATCATGCCGCCGCGAAGAATGTCTATCCAGACGATGCGCGGCTTTTTTTCTTTTTCTTTTGTACTTTCCGGAATAATTATCACCTCATTAAAACGAGCCCCTTGAAACGGGGGCTCGCCTGTTTTTAATTTACGCGGCTTGATACCGCTTATGGTTTAGTGAATGTCGGAATACAGACCGATGTACAGCACCGCCGAGCGCTTCCAGCTGAAATCCTCGCGCATGGCGCGTCCTACCAGTTCGTTCCACTTCGCCTTGTCGTCGTAAGCAACTCTTGCACGGGTAACGGCGTCGAGCATATCGTGAGCGTTGTAGGTCTTGAACGTGAAGCCGTTGCCGTTCTCGCCGCCCGCGTCTCTGATGGAGTCGCGTAAGCCGCCTGTCTCGCGTACTATCGGGATAGTGCCGTATCTCAGCGAGATCATCTGAGCCAAGCCGCACGGCTCGCTCTGCGAGGGCATAAGGAACATATCCGCGCCCGCGTATATACGCTTCGACAGCGGCGGTACGAAACCGAGCGTCACGCCTACTCTGTCGGGATAGCGGTACTGCATCTCGCGGAAGAAGTCCTCGTAGATCTTCTCGCCCGAGCCGAGTATGGTGAACTTGCAGCCGAGACGAACCATGTCCTCGAAAACATACTTCACGAGATCGAGTCCCTTGTGGCTTACAAAGCGGGTAACAATGCCGATAACAGGCTCGTCGCCCTGAGCGAGTCCGAACTCTTCAAGCAGCTTTTCCTTGCAGATCTTCTTGCCTGCGCGGTTCGCCACCGAGTAATGTACGGGAATGTTCGGGTCGGTCTCGGGGTTGTAGACCTCCTGATCTATGCCGTTTAAGAAGCCGCAGAGCTTGTACTGCTTCTTGACGAGTATCCTGTCAAGACCGTAGCTGTACCACGGGTCGAGTATCTCCCAGGCGTAGCTCGGCGAAACGGTGGTGATCTTGTCGGCACATTCGATAGCCGCCTTCATGAAGTTCACGTCGCCGTCGTATTCGAGCAGGTCGGTGTGATAGAGCGGGATACCCATAAGATCGTTGATGATCTCCAGACCGTAGCGTCCCTGATACTGGATATTGTGTATCGTGAACACGGTCTTGATGTCCTCGTAGCCGCCCTGATAGCGGTAGAAGATGTCGTAGTAAACGGGCACAAGCGCCGTCTGCCAGTCATTGGCATTTATAACGTTCGGCTTGAAGTCGATGTAGCGCAGGAGCTCCAGCACGGCGCGTGAGAAGAAGATATATCTTTCGGCGTCGTCGTAGAAGCCGTACAGTCCGTTTCTTGCGAAGTAATATTCATTGTCGAGCAGGTAGTAGGTAACGCCGTTCACCACCGCGGTGAAAACGCCGCAGTACTGATTTCTCCATGCGACAGGCACGGTGAAATTGGTGACGTAAGTACACTGGTCTTTAAGCTCCTGCTTGATCTGTCCGTAGTAGGGAATGACTATTCGGCAGTCGTGTCCCTCGTCGTTGATTGCGCGGGGAAGTGAGCCCGCTACGTCTGCCAGTCCGCCCGAAGCGATAAAGGGCAGAGCCTCGCTTGCTGTGTAAAGTATGTTCATATGCTGACCTTCTTTCTTAGATCGGGAAACCCGACCGTACTTAAAATTAGTGAATAGTTTAAAGTGAATAGTGAATAGTTGCAGAGCGCAGCTTCTGCATAATTTGCGCCGAAGGCGCTCCTTAACCATTCACTATTAACTATTCACTCTTAATTCTTCAAAGCGTTGCGTCCTTGCCGACGTACATCGGGTACGCGGGGGAGCTGGTGAGTATGCGTTTCTGATTTACGAACACGTTCTTGTCGGTGATAAGATAGCTGCACTCGGCTCCGTCGGAAACCGTAGTCCCCTGCATGAGTATGCAGTTCTTGACCTTCGCGTTCTTGCCGACCTTTACGCCGCGGAATACAATGGAATTCTCCACCTCGCCCTCGATGATGCAGCCGTCGGCGATGAGCGAATTCTTTACAACGCAGTTCAGGTCGTACTTCGCGGGAGCGTTGTCCGAGACCTTTGTATAGATCGAGCGCTTCGGCAGATAGAGCTTCTTCGCGTTCTCGGGCTCCAGCAGAGCCATGTTCGCCGCGAAATAGCTGCCGATGCTCGTGATCTTCGAGAAATAATTGTCGTACTCGTAGGCTCTGATTGAGAATTCGTTGCACCTTGCCTGGAATACGTCGGTCTCGAAGCTTACCTTGCCTCTTGCGATGGAATCGTTGATAAGGCTGATAAGGAAGTCCTTCTTCATAACGAAGATGTTGAGCGAAGCCGTGCAGGTGCCGCTTAAGTCGGGACGGATAAGCACGCTCTGTACCTTGCCTTCGGGATCGACATTGAGTATCGTCGAAGCGCGGCACTCCTCGTTCGTATACTGACCCGTATGAGCCACAACGGTGATATCGGCGCCGCTTGCGGCGTGCTGCTCAACGATCGGACGGAAGTCCATGTTCGTTACAACGTCGCAGTCGCTCATGATAACGTAATCGGCGAGCGAATGTTTGATAAGGCTCATGGCTCCGTTAAGAGCTTCGATCCTGCCCGTGTACAGCGAGGCGTTCGAGTTGCCGAACGGCGGAAGGATATACAGACCGCCCTTCTTTCTTGCCAAGTCCCACTCACGCGCCGAGCCGAGATGATCGAGCAGCGACTGGTAATTGTCCTTCGTGATAACGCCGACAGCCGTAATGCCGCTGTTTACCATATTTGAAAGCGGAAAATCTATCAGACGGTAACGTCCTCCGAACAGAACGGAACCCATTGTTCTGTTCTTGGTAAGATCGCCTACGGTCATATCATGCATATTGGCAAAGATAAGACCGAGTACGTTTCCCATATTAACACTCATGGCTTTATTTCTCCCTTCTTACATATCTTCATAGATTATCGCCTTGGGAGCAACAGTAGCGCCGTCGGAGATGTTAAGCTTGTTGCCGACTACCGCAACGCCCCAGGTATCCTTGTCCTCGATGGTCTCGGGACGTGCGCCGATCTGCGCGTTCTCGCCGATAACGGTGTCCTCGCCGACAATGGCGTATTCTACCTTTGCGCCCTTCTTGATGTGCGCGCCGGGCATAAGTATCGAGTCGTAGATCACGGCGCCCTCTTCAATGGTAACGCCCTCGGAGATGATCGAGAACTCAACCGAGCCGTCGATGTAGCAGCCCTCTGTTACCATGGAATTCTGCACCTCGGCGTTCTTGCCTATCGACTGCGGCGGGAGTATCGGGTTTCTCGAATAGATCTTCCATGCGGGGTCGTAGAGGTCGATCGGGATATTCGGATTGATAAGATCCATGTTCGCCTCCCACAGGGAGTCGATCGTCCCTACGTCCTTCCAGTAGCCGTCGAAGCGGTAAGCCACGAGCTTTTCGCCTGCCTCACGCATATCGGGAATGATGTTCTTGCCGAAGTCCTTTGAAGCGTTCGCGTCCTCCTCGTTGGCGATGAGGTACTGCTTTAACTTCTTCCAGTCGAAGATGTAGATACCCATCGAAGCGAGCGTGGAGCGCGGGTTCTTGGGCTTTTCCTCGAAGTCGATGATGTTGTCATCCGCGTCGGTTATCATGATGCCGAAGCGGCTTGCTTCCTCCTTGGGAACGTCGAGAACGGCGATGGTCGCGGCGGCGTTCTTAGCCTTGTGGAAGTCGAGCATCTTGTTATAGTCCATCTTATAGATATGGTCGCCCGAAAGAACTACCACATAATCGGGGTCGTATCTCTCGATGAACGGGATATTCTGATAAATGGCGTTGGCGGTACCCGTGTACCAGTCCTTGCCGCTTGCCTTTTCATAGGGGGAAAGCACATGAACGCCGCCGTGGAGTCTGTCCAAGTCCCAGGGCTGACCGTTTCCGATGTACTCATTGAGCACCAGCGGCTGATACTGCGTGAGCACGCCCACGGTATCTATGCCCGAATTGATGCAGTTCGAGAGAGGAAAGTCGATGATCCTGTACTTCGCGCCGAAGGGAACGGCAGGCTTTGCGACGGTCTGGGTCAGCGCATAAAGGCGGCTGCCCTGCCCGCCCGCGAGCAGCATGGCAACACATTCTTTTTTGTTGAACATAATTAATTCACCCACTTAATAAAATTTTTTACAAAAGTTGTTGGTTTTTTATATATCATCGGCGTGTCGCCGCTGACTTACATTATTCCTTGGGCTTTCTGCCGCGCTTTTTGGGCTGAACCGTTTCTTCGGCAGCCTTTTCAGCCTTCGATTTTCTGCCCGGCTTCTTTTTTGCGGGCTTTTCCTCTGCGGCGGGAGCTTCCTCGGTCTTGGGCTTTCTGCCGCGTTTTTTGGGCGGCGCGTCTGGAGCGGTCTCCTCGATCTTTACCGCTTCGGCAGCCTTTTCAGCCTTGGATTTTCTGCCCGGCTTCTTTGCGGGCTTTTCCTCCGCGGCGGGAGCTTCCTCGGTCTTGGGCTTTCTGCCGCGTTTTTTAGGCGGAGCGTCGGGAGCGGTCTCCTCGGCCTTTACCGCTTCGGCAGCTTTTTCAGCCTTGGATTTTCTGCCCGGCTTCTTTGCGGGCTTTTCCTCCGCGGCGGGAGCTTCCTCGGTCTTGGGCTTTCTGCCGCGTTTTTTGGGCGGCGCGTC
>JAILFF010000023.1 GCA_024697705.1 Ruminococcus sp. | reverse complement strand
AACAATTCTTCGCTGTTCGGCGGAGGCTTCAACCCCGACTCGCCGTTCAATTTCGGCGCTCCCGTGCCGCAGCAGAATAATACTGCACAGCAGACATATAATCAGCCCGCATATAATCAGCCCGCTCCTCCTCCCCCGCCGCTGCCTCAGAGCAGTGCGCCGACGAGCTTCAATCCCAACGCGGGTATAGCGAACAATCAGCCCGCTCCTCCGCCGCCGCTGCCGCAGAGCAGTGCGCCGAAGAGCTTCAATCCCAACGCGGGTATAGCGAACAGTCAGTCCGCTCCTCCGCCGCCGCTGCCGCAGAGCAGTGCGCCGAAGAGCTTCAATCCTAACGCGGGTATAGCGAACAATCAGCCCGCGCCGCCGCTGCCGCAGAGCAGTGCGCCGAAGAGCTTCAATCCAAATGCGGGCATAGCGAACAATCAGCCCGCGCCGTCTGCTCCAAAGCAGAAGATCGACCGCAAACGCGCTCCCGCGACGGGTAAGGCTATCATCAAGGGGCAGAAGGTCGCTCTCGAACAGCCCGGTGAGCCGCCTCTCAATAAGATAAAGATAGCTCTTGGCTGGGAATGTAAGGACAGCCGCTGCGAGCTTGACGCTTCGGCGTTCATGCTCGCAGGCGGAGATAAAGTTCCCTCCGACGACTGGTTCATTTTCTACGGTCAGCCCGACAGTCCCGACAAGAGCGTTTCCTACCGCGTATTCGCCGACGATCCCTCGAACTGCGACGACGCGGCTGTCGAGATCGAGCTTTCACGGGTAGACCCCAAGGTGGAAAAGATCGCCGTGGCGATAACGATCTACGAAGCGTTCGAGAAAAAGCTCAATTTCGGCATGGTGCCTTCGGTCTACGCGAGGATAATCAACTGCGCGACAAATAAAGAGATCATACGTTTCGAGCTGACGGACAAAAACACCGCTGTTACGGCGCTTGTCGTCGGCGAGCTTTACCGCTACAAGGGTTCGTGGAAATTCAACGCGGTAGGCTCGGGCGTGAACCGCGATCTTGCGTGCTTCTGCGGAATGTACGGCGTTGATCTGATGTAAGCGCTTTTACAGAAAAAGATACAGACACAGCAATAGTTACGGAACGTCTGCCGCTTACGCGAAGCATTGACAGTCTGAACTATATAAAATATAAATAAATTAAACCGATATAACGGGAAGTGAATTGAATGGTAACATTTGAAACAATGAATGAGCTCTGCCTTAGGATAACCAACCGCGGCTCGGGAGATCATGTCTATACGAAAGCGGGAGCTTTCATCGGCGGAGAGTGTATGGGCGCGAAGAACTACACGTTCACAAAAGTCATGCTGGGTCCGCAGGAGAATCAGAACATCGGACAGGCGCTGCTCGGGCAGCTGACAAGGCGCATCACGGGCGAGAATCTGCCGCTGATGAAGGTCGATTTCAACGGCGACAGCGTGACCTATTACGCCAACGATCAGCAGCACGTAGTGGTGTATCATCTTATGAACAACGAGACTATCTCGGTCGAGAGCGAGAACATACTTGCTTTCACGCGGGACTGCAAATACAGCGTGCGTTTTCTGGGGCAGGGCGTTATTTCGCAGAAGGGTCTTGCGACCTCGACGCTGACGGGCATGGGTCCCGATGCGTATGTGGCGGTGCTTGTTGACGGCAACCCGCTTGTAATGAGCAACGTGCAGACGGGTTATACCATCGAGGCAGACCCCGACGCCACGGTTTGCTGGATAGGCGCCGACCCGCAGCTGCGCACGGACATCAACTGGAGGAACTTCATCGGGCAGAGCTCGGGCGAATCGTATATGTACGAGTGGGGCTCGGGTTCGCCTGCGACGGTAATAATCCAGCCGATGGAGCGTCCGTCCGGCGTTGATGTTTCGATGGACGGCAGAAGGTCGGGTTCGAGACCTTCCACTCAGCGCAGGATCTATTAATTTGCATTTTCACTCGTTGAGAGTGCAAATAAATAAGTTAACAGTGAATAGTGTACATTGAAAAGTTAAGGTATCGGCTTCGCCAAAGTTTAATTAGGACAAGGCGGAGCGAAGCGCACTCCTTAACTGTTAACTTTTCACTCTTAACTGTTCACTTTTATGTGCCGTGCGTGGGATACGGCACGAAGGAGGAAAAACATGGGACTCAATATCGCGCTCGACGGTCCTTCGGGAGCGGGAAAATCTACCATTGCCAAGCTCGCGGCTAAGAAACTCGGATTCGTTTATGTCGATACGGGAGCGCTTTACCGCTCGATAGCGTTCAACGCGCTGCGAAACGGCGTTGACTTAAGCGACGAAACGGCAGTAGCCGAAAGCCTTAAAGGACTTGAATTACAGCTGAAATACGTTGACGGCGCTCAGGCGGTGCTCGTAAACGGCGAGGACGTTTCGGGCAGTATCCGCACCCCCGAGGTATCAATGGGGGCTTCCGCGGTGGCAAAGCTGCCCTCGGTGAGAGAGTTTCTGCTCGAAACGCAAAGGAATATCGCCGCGCAGAACGATATCATAATGGACGGCAGAGACATCGGAACAGTCGTTCTGCCGAATGCGCAGGTCAAGCTGTTTCTGACGGCAAGCGCCGAGGAACGCGCCAACCGCCGCTTCAAGGAATTGCAGGAAAAGGGCGACCCATCTACTTACGATGAAGTTTTAGCCGACATCAATCAGCGCGATTACAACGATACTCACCGCGAGATCGCCCCGCTTAAACAGGCGGAGGACGCCGTGCTGCTCGATTCGACTAATCTGACTATTGACGAGGTGGTGGACGAGATCGTGAAGGCGGCGGATAAGGCGAGATCGGACGGGAATAATAGTAATGATGACGGCAGCTCCGAAGGCGGAGTTTCCGATAACGGAACCGTAAAAAAAAAATCCGAACGTAAGCGCCGCGATATGATGGAGCTTCGCCCCATATCGAAAACAAAGAAAATAAATCCGATAAGGCAGTTCTTTTACGGCATACTGCGAGGCATAACGATATTTATATTAAAGCTGAAATACGACCTGCATTACGAGGGCTTGGAAAACGTGCCGCGTGACGGCGGGAATATCTTCGCGTCGAACCACCGCAGCTACGCCGACCCGTATCTTATCGCAATGGGCGTGAGGGTGCCGATCTCCTATATGGCTAAGGAGGAGCTTTTCCACCAGAATATCTTCTTTACCGCGCTCATCAAATTTCTCGGCGCTTTCCCCGTGACAAGGGGCGCGGGAGACCTCGGCGTTATTGATACTTCGGTGGACAAGCTCGAAAGCGGCAGAAACCTCGTCATTTTCCCCGAGGGTACGCGCTCTAAGGACGGGACTGTCGGCAAGGGCAAGACAGGTGTGGCGCTTGTCGCTGCGGTCGCGATGACGAAGGTCGTGCCCGTCGGCATCAATTTCGAGGGTGAAAAGCTTAAAGCACGAAAGCACGTTGTCGTGCGTTTCGGCGAGCCGATCGACGTCAAGGAACTGGGTATAAATGGTACATCGGCGGGCGATCTTAAAATCGTCAAGAAGAAAATTATGGAAGGAATCACCAGTTTAGTTTATTAAATGTTAAGAGAATGTAAAATTTTTCGCGCAAATACCGCGGGTTTCTGTTTTGGTGTAGACAGAGCCTTAAAAATAGTGTATAATATATTAGATAACCGAAACGATGTTGTTACATTAGGTCCGATTATCCATAATCGAAATGTCGTGGACGATCTCGCGGCGAAGGGCTGTAAGGCTGTTTCGCTTGACGAGGTCAGGAAGGGACAGACTGTTGTGATCCGCTCGCATGGGGTGAGCAGGGAGGTCTACAAGGCGCTTGGGTGTATGGGCGCTTCCGTTGTGGACGCGACTTGTCCGTTTGTCGAGAGGATACACAAGACGGCACTCGAAATGACGGGGAAGGGCTTTACCGTGCTTATCGCCGGAGATGCCAGTCACCCGGAGGTCGAGGGCATACGCGGCTTCTGCGAAACCGAATCTTTTGTGTTCGCGGATATAGCCGAGCTGGAGGAGCTTTTGAAAGGCTTTGACGCCGATGCTCCCCTGTGCGTTCTGTCGCAGACGACATTTAACAAGGAAATGTGGGAGCAGTGCCGCAAAAGGCTTGAAACGCTCCGCCCCGACGCACGCATTTTCGATACGATATGCAGCGCCACGGCGAAACGTCAGGAGGAAGCGGAACAGCTTTCCCGCAAGGCTGATTTGATGATAATTGTCGGGGGCAGACACAGCTCCAATACGCATAAGCTCGCTCAGGTGTGCGAAAAGAATTGCCGCACTCTGCTTGTCGAGAACGCGGGCGAGCTGAAAGGGCTTCTGACGGATGAAGATCTTAAACGTGCAAGATTTATCGGGATTTCTGCCGGTGCTTCGACACCGGGTTATATAATTGAGGAGGTACAACAGGCCATGACTGAACTGAACGAAAACATCAACAATGTTGAGGAGGAAGACTTTAACTTTGCGGAGGAGTTTGAAAAAACTATCAAGCCTATACATAAGGGAATGAAGGTTGACGGCATCGTTACGCAGATCAACGATAACGGTGAAGTCATTGTTGACATAGGCACCAAGCACACCGGCTACATCAGCCCCAGCGAGCTTTCCGACGACCAGACCAAGAAGCCCGAGGAGATCGTTTCCGTAGGCGATACCATCAAGCTCATCGTGCTCCAGACCAGCGACGAGAAGGGCACCGTAGAGCTCTCCAAGAGAAGAGTTGACGCGGCACTCGGTCTTGAAAAGATCGCAGAGGCTAAGGAGAACGGCACCGTTCTTACCGGCGTAGTTACCAACACCGTAAAGGGCGGCGTTATCGTGTCCTCCAACGGCGTGAGAGTATTCATTCCCGCATCGCAGGCTGTTCCGAGAGGCGGCGACCTCGAAGAGCTGCTCAAGAAGACCGTTGACTTCAAGATCCTTGAGGTAAACGAGCAGAGACAGAAGGCTGTCGGCTCTATCCGCGCCGTTGAGCGCGAGGCAAGAGACGCTGCAAAGGCTAAGTTCTTCGAGACAGCTAAGGCTGGTGACGTTATCGAGGGCGAAGTTAAGAGCATCACCGAGTACGGCGTATTCGTTGACTTGGGCGGCGTAGACGGTCTCGTTCGCAGAATGGATCTGTCCTGGAAGAGGATCAAGCATCCCTCCGAGGTAGTTTCCATAGGCGATAAGATCGAAGTGCGCATCAAGGAGATCGACCCCGAGACAGGCAAGGTTTCTCTTATCTACCGCAAGGACGACGAGAACCCATGGAAGGTATTCACCGATAACTATTCCGAGGGTCAGGACGTTGCCGTTAAGATCGTTTCGATCACGAGCTTCGGCGCTTTCGCGCAGATCATCGACGGCGTTGACGGTCTTATCCATATCTCGCAGATCGCCAATCAGAGAGTTGACAATGTAGCCGACGTTCTGAAGGTAGGTCAGGAGGTCAATGTCAAGATCACCGAGATCGACTACGATAAGAAGAGGATCAGTCTTTCTATCAGGGCTTTGCTTCCTGCCGAGGATGAGGAATGACCGATCGGACATAAGAGTCTGATCGTAAAACAATGGGGGCGGTAAAACGTCCCCATTATGGTTTGATGCCATAAGAACGGGAAAGGTTTGGATTTAATGGAAAAGAGGAATACAGCCGGGAAGCGGGTCGCTAAAAAAAGAAAAGGCACGAACCCACTCGTAGTCATACTGAGGGTCTTCGGAACGCTGTTATTGTCCGTGCTGATGATTGTCATAATCACCGGCTCGATATTTGCGACGGCGCTTACCATCTACGTTCTGAATTTTGCCGATACGACTACCACGGTAAACTTGGAAGAACGCACGGTGTCGAGCAGCGTAACGAGGATATTCTATAAAAACCCGAAATACGACCCCGAGATGCCGAACAATAAGACGGACGAATGGACGCTTTACTACGGTATCAAAAGCCAGCAGCGCAAGCCCAAATGGGTGGATATCGACAAGGTACCCACTTACACGCAGGACGCATTCGTGTACACCGAGGACCAGCGCTTCTACACCCACGACGGCGTTGATTTCAGACGTACACTTGCTTCTATCGTCAAGACGCTTCTTGGCGACAAGCAGGGTGGTTCGACCATAACTCAGCAGGCGATAAAAAACGTGACCGACGATAACGAGACGGAAGGACCCGAGGCTATCGAGCGTAAGCTTCGAGAGATATTCAGGGCGATTAACGTCGAAAAGGTCTATACCAAGCAGGATATCCTTCAGGCTTATCTGAACGTCATCGAGTTCGGCGACGGATATAACGAGATAATCGGCTTGCAGTCGGCGGCGAATTACTATTTCCGAAAGGACGCTTCCGATCTGACGCTTGCCGAATCGGCGAGTCTTGCCGCGATGATAAAGTCCCCTACGACGCTCAATCCTCTTTACAATAAGAAAGAAAACCGCGACCGTATGGATTATACCTTCAAGTGGATGCTTGAAAACGGCGCTATCTCCAACGACGAGTACGACGAAGGGCTTAAAGAGGCTGACAATCTTGTTGTTTACGGTGACCCCGATTTTTCGTCGTCGGAAGAGGAAAACGAGTTCGATGAGGACGACTTCGGCGTTACCGACTGGTTCCTTGACGCCGCGATAGATCAGGCTATCTGGTCGATCGCAAATCAGTACGGCATCGAGTTCCTTGATGCCGAACAGAGGTTCTACTCGGGCGGCTACGACGTTTATACAACAGTTGATATCAATATGCAGAAGGAAATGACCGAGCGTATGCGCAACAACGCCAATTTCCAGACGTGGAGCTTCGACAAGGATCAGCTCCAGTCGGGATTTGTTGTCGTTGACTACAACGGACGGGTGCTCTGCAACGTCAGCTCGCGAAGGAAAAAGAAGGAATCGCGAATATTCAACCTTGTTCATCAGGGCGAGCGTTCGCCGGGTTCGTGCATCAAGCCGATCGCTTCCTATGCGCCCGCGCTCGATCAGGACCTGATAACCTATTCTTCGATGATAAACGACAGCCCGATAAATGTTGATGCGGACAGCGACGGCGTTGCCGAAAAGTGGCCTGTCAACTACTCGGAGGACGGTCTCAGCGAGAACTGGTCGTACAACAATCTTACGACATGGCAGATGATAATGAAGTCGCTGAATACCGCGCCCGCGCAGCTCGTTCAGCAGATGACTCCGAATTACTGCTACAATTTCCTGCGCGAAAAGCTCGACGTTACCACGCTCCGCGAGGGCTACGACAACGACTATTCGGGTATGACGGTCGGCGGTCTATACCGCGGTATGCACCTCGAAGAGCTTGCGGGAGCCTACACGATCTTCGGCAACGGCGGCAAGAAGTACGAGACCACTTATCTTTCTAAGGTAGTCACCACCGACGGCACCGTTATCTACGAACAGAGCGACGGCTACAAGCAGGCTATCGCGGATTCGACCGCGTATATCATGAATCAGATGATGCGCAAGGTCGTTACCGAAGCCGACGGTACGGGTCGTTACGCCAAGCTCAAAAATACTGTGCTTGCGGCTAAAACGGGTACTTCCTCGAACTGGGTCGATCTGAACTTTGTCGGCTGCACTCCCGATTACGTCAGCGCGGTTTGGATAGGCTACGAGGAATGGAAGAAAATTCCTACCGATCAGTATCAGAACATCGGAGAGATATGGCACAATCTGTTCAGCGACTACTGCGAGAACGAGAAGCACCACGATTTCACGATGCCCGAATCGGTGACCGAGCTGAGATACTGCACATCGTCGGGAGATATCGCCAATGCCGGCTGTCCCTCTGCGGTGGGCTACTACAAAAAGACAAATATTCCCGCATATTGCAGCTGGCACTGATGTCGGCGCGGGAGCGGATTAGCATCAATAATACAGGGCTGTGCAAGGGAGCAAGGGCGTTCCCGTCCCGAAGCGCAGCCCGTTTTTGTTCTGAAAGAGGTAATATATGGAAAATTTACGCCTATGCTGCCCGTGTCACTTCGGGCTGGAGAGCGTGCTGAAATTCGAGATCGTCAGGCTCGGTGCGAGCGACATCACGGTGACTGACGGAAAGATATCCTTTAACGGTGACGAAAGCATGATAGCGCGGGCGAATCTGCGGCTTGCGACCGCCGAGAGAGTGCTTATCGAGCTTGCGAGCTTCCGCGCCGAGACATTCGCGCAGCTGTTTGACAACGTGTATGCGCTGCCCCTCGAACGCTTTATCGGCAAGACCGACGCCTTCCCCGTGAAGGGTCACAGCCTTGACTCGAAGCTGTTCAGCGTTCCCGACTGTCAGAAAATGATAAAAAAGGCGGCGGCAAAGCGGCTCGGGCAGAAGTACGGCTGCGAATGGCTCGAAGAATCGGGCGAGGTGCATCAGCTGCAATTCACGATACTTAAGGACATTTGTACGCTGTACCTCGACACGACGGGTCCGGGGCTGCACAAGCGCGGTTATCGCAGGAATTCCAACGCTGCGCCGATAAAGGAGACCCTCGCGGCGGGGATAATCGACCTCGCAAGGGTTCGCGCCGACAGTATCGTCTGCGACCCGATGTGCGGCTCGGGAACGTTCCTGATCGAGGCGGCTTACAAGGCTTGCGGCATCGCGCCGGGTCTGCGGCGTTCGTTTGCGGCGGAAAAATGGGCGCAGATATCGCAGGAGGTCTGGAAGAACGAACGTACCGCTGCTCTCGGAGACGTTAACCGCTCGGCGGGGTTCAAAGGGTACGGTGCGGACATCGACCCGCTTGCCGTTGATCTCACGCTCGAAAACTCGAAAAAGGCGGGCGTTCAGTCGCGGCTTACCGTCAGGGAGCAGGACGTTATGAAGTTCGTTCCGCCCGAGGGCGCAATTACGGTCTGCAATCCGCCCTACGGCGAACGTATGCTCGAAATTCGCGAGGCGGAGGAGCTTTACAAGCGTCTCGGCGAGCGAATCAAACCCGACGGCAGTCACCCTGCGGTGATAATCTCTCCCGATGAGGATTTCGAGAAATTCTTCGGCAAGAAAGCCGACAAAAAGCGCAAGTTATATAACGGCATGATAAAATGCAATCTTTATATGTATTTCAAGTGAGGTCTTTTTATGGGCAGAAAAATCAAGGCGGTAGTATTTGATATGGACGGCGTGCTGTTCGATACCGAGCGGCTTTGTCTCGCATCGTGGCTGGAGGTCGCCCATCGGCACGATATTCACGGCGTGGAGAACGTCTTCCCGCTGTGCATCGGCAGAACGCACGTTGATACGCTTAAAATAATCTCGGCGCACTATCCCGAGCTGGAGCTTGAGGGCTTCGACAGGGAGATAAGCGACGTTATTCAGGAAAAGCTCCGCACCGAGGGCGTTCCGCTGCTGCCGTATGCGGGCGATATTCTCAACGCTCTTAAGGCGGAGGGGATCCCGCTGGCGCTCGCTTCGTCAACGAGGTATGAAACGGTGTGCCGTCAGCTGAAGTCCGTGGGCTTCTACGACAAATTCAGCGCAGTGGTCGGCGGCGACCTTGTAAAAAAAGGCAAGCCCGCACCCGACATATACCTTGAAGCCTGCAAAAGATTGGGACTTGACCCCGCCGACTGCGCGGCGGTCGAGGACAGCTTCAACGGCATACGTGCGGCTCACGCGGCGGGAATGGCTCCCGTCATGGTGCCCGACATGGTGCAGCCCGACGAGGAGATCGCGGGGCTTGCTTACATAGTCTGCCCGAGCTTGCAGGCGGCGGAAAAGGCGCTTATCGAAATGTTCCGTTAATTTACGGCTGAAAAGGAGAAATTTACTATGTGCGGTTTTGTGGGTTTTACCGATAACTGCGGCAAAAACGCCGATGCTATTGACAGAATGATGGACAGGATAGCTCACCGCGGTCCCGATCAGGCGGGTAAATTCGCCGACGGGCGCGTGGCGATGGGCTTCAGAAGGCTTTCGATAATCGACCTTTCGGAGGCGGGAAGTCAGCCGATGACGAACGAGGACGGCAATGTGGTCATCACGTTCAACGGCGAGATATACAATCACGCGGCGCTGCGCGACGAGCTTAAGGCGGCGGGGCATATCTTCAAGAGCCGCGCCGATACCGAAGTGCTTATCCACGGCTACGAGGAATGGGGATTGACCGACCTGCTCGGCAGGCTGCGCGGAATGTTCGCCTTCGTCATCTACGACAAGCGTGACGGTTCGCTTGTCGGTGCGAGGGATTATTTCGGCATAAAGCCGCTGTATTACGGGCTTTTCGGCGAGACATTCATGTGGGGCAGCGAGATCAAGAGCTTTCTCGAACACCCCGATTTCGACAAGCAGCTCAACATGGACACTCTCGAAACCTATCTGACCTTCCAGTATTCGCCGACGACCGAGACGTTTTTCAAGAACGTTTACAAACTGCCCGCCGCGCACTGCTTCACCTACAAAGACGGCAAGCTCGACGTCAAGCGCTGGTGGGAGATCAAATTCACGCCCGACGAGCAGCCGACTCTCGAAAACTGGGTCGATAAGATCACCGAGACGTTCAAGGACAGCGTGGCGGCGCACAAGATCGCCGACGTTGAGGTAGGCTCGTTCCTTTCGAGCGGCGTAGATTCGAGCTATGTTGCGGCGGTCGCCGATGTTGACAAGACCTTCACGGTAGGATTCGGCGAAGACGAAAAATACAACGAGATCGGCTACGCGAAGGAGTTTTCCAAGTACATCGGCAAGGAAAACACTTCGATGGTGATAAGACCCGAGGATTTCTGGGGGACATTCGCGAAAATTCAGTACCACATGGACGAACCCCTCGCCGACCCCGCGGCGGCAGCACTGTATTTCGTCTGCAAGATAGCTTCGGAGAAGGTCAAGGTCGTGCTTTCGGGCGAGGGTGCTGACGAGATATTCGGAGGTTACAATATTTACCACAACCCCGACGATATGGCGCTTTACGAAAAGCTCCCGAAAGCGCTGCGCCGTGCGGCGGGCAGGGCGGTGAAGAACCTTCCGCAGAAGCGCGGCGTGAATTTTATCGAGCGCGGCAGCAAGTCCTTGCAGGAGCGCTTCATCGGCAACGCATATATGTTCACGCCCGAAGAGCGCAAGGCTCTGCTTAAGCACCCGACAAACGCTCCCGACCCGATGGAGATCACCAAGCCGTTCTACGACAAGTCGGCGAAAAACGACCCCGTAACGCAGATGCAGTACCTCGATCTGCATTTATGGATGACAGGAGATATACTGCTCAAAGCCGATAAAATGAGCATGGCGCACTCGCTGGAGCTGCGTGTGCCGTTCCTCGACAGGCGCGTTATGGAGCTTGCCGAGCGCATACCCAAGCGCTTTCGCGTGACGAAGGAGAACACCAAGTACGCGATGCGGCTTGCGGCGATGAGGGCGTGTCCTCCGCAGACGGCAAACAAGAAAAAGCTGGGATTCCCCGTGCCGACCCGCGTATGGCTCAAAGAGAACGAATATTACAGCAAGGTCAAGGCGCGTTTTCTTTCGGACGAATCGGAGCGCTTTTTCAACACCGATATGCTTATCAAACTGCTCGACGAGCACCGTGACGGCAAGTACGATCATTCGCGCAAGATCTGGACGGTCTACACGTTCCTTGTGTGGTACGATGTTTATTTCAACGACGGCTACAAAGCGTTCTGAATAAGATAAGAAGATTAAAGATAAGAGATAAAAGATATTTATAGCAATCCAAGAAAATATCTGCATAAAGATTTCGAGAGAAAAATTCACAGTACAAGGAAAACGACCGCAGGAGGTGGTCTGAACGAAGTTCAGACAGTCGCCCTTCAAGGGAGTTTGACGCAGTACTGTGAATTTTT
>JAILFF010000109.1 GCA_024697705.1 Ruminococcus sp. | reverse complement strand
GGCTTTCTGCTTCTCAAAAAAAGCGCTTACCTTTTGCAGGTAAGCGCTCATTCTTTTATTAAGCCGCCTTATCGTCAAGACAGGAGAATACCTTCTGAACCTGCTTTTCCTCGGGCTTTTTGGTGATAAAGCTTACGATAGGAACGATCACAATGCCGAACAGCATCGCAAACGCGCCCGCGTTTATCGGAGAATGAACAGCCAGTCCGCCGATGGTCGCAGTATGTCCGCCGATAGTGTAGTAGAACATATGAGCTACCGTAATTCCCACGCCGCAGATGAACGAAGTCCATACCGCCGCCTTTGTAACGTTCTTCATGTAAAGACCCCACAGCAGCGGAGCAAGGAATGCGCCCGCCAGTGCGCCCCACGAAATGGACATCAGCGTCGAAATGATGGCTACGGGATTCTTAAGAGTAACGACCGCGATAGTGCAGGAGATCAGCAGGAATACCGCAACGAATATCCTCATGCAGAGAACTTCCTTCTTCTCGTCCATTTTGCCCTTCATCATGGGCTTTATCATGTCAAGCGTGAGCGTCGAGCTCGAAGTCAGTACGAGCGACGAAAGCGTGGACATCGAAGCCGAAAGCACAAGCACGATAACTACGCCGAACAACAGCTCGGGAAGAGATTCCATCATGGTGGGAACGATAGCGTCGAAGCCGTCGATAGGCTTGTCATCGGCGGTAGCGCCGACAAAAAGTCTGCCGAAGCCGCCCAAGAAGTAGCAGCCGCCCGCAACAACGAACGCGAATATAGTCGAGATAACGGTGCCCGTCTTTACAGCCTGCTCGTCCTTGATGGTATAGAACTTAGTTACCATCTGCGGCAGACCCCACGTTCCGAGCGAGGTAAGGATAACAACGCCGATAAGATTTACCGGGTCGGGTCCGAACAGCGAGTTGTAAACGCCCGTGCTGCCGTCCTTTGTGGTGATGGCGCCGAGCGCATCGAGCGAACCTCCGAGACCGCCGTTCTTATTAAGGATATTGACGATAACGGCAACAATACCCACCAGCATTACGATGCCTTGGATAAAATCGTTAAGGGCAGTCGCCTTGTATCCGCCGACGATAACGTAAACCGCGGTGATTATTCCCATAACGACGATGCATATTGCATAATCAATATGGAAAGCCTTCTCGAAAAGACGGGAAAGACCGTTGAAAGCCGATGCGGTGTAGGGGATCAGGAAAATGAAGATGATGATCGCCGCCGCGAGCTTCAAGCCCTTGCTGTTGTAGCGCTTTTCAAAAAACTCGGGCATGGTGCGTGCGTCAAGGTGCTTTGACATCAGCCGCGTGCGCTTGCCGAGTACCAGCCAGGCGAGCAGCGAACCGATCACTGCGTTGCCGATGCCGACCCACGTAGCCGAAGCGCCGTAGTTCCAGCCGAATTTGCCCGCGTAGCCGACAAATATTACCGCCGAGAAGTAGGACGTTCCGTAAGCGAATGCGGTGAACCACGAACCGAGCGCTCTTCCGCCCAGTACGTAATCAGCCGTACCGGAGTTCTTTTTTCTGTAATATGCGCCGATGCCTATCATAAGACACAGATAGAGGATCAGCACTACCCACATTGTCATATTACCATTCCTTCCAAATACCAAATAATTCTGATGCTTTAAAGCTTTAGGGATTTTTTGCTTTTTGCTGTTAAAGTACCACAGCATATATTATAACCCATGCAAGTAATTTTGTCAATAGTCTTTTTGTAAGATTTTTTAGCATTTTTTTAGGCGTTTTTCACAGCTTTAAAGTATCGTACAGAAGCAGCGGAGCTTTTTATGATACAATACACAACTCAGGCAGCCGATTGTGGATAAAATTATAAACATATCCCAAATTTGCATTTCTCGGAACTTTTTTTCAAAAATCTATTGACACACCCTGCTTTTTGTGATATAATAGTAAAGCAGTCGGCGAGAGGGTCACGAAAAAGACACTAAGCCGAAAAGAAAATATCGCGGGGTGGAGCAGTTCGGTAGCTCGTCGGGCTCATAACCCGAAGGTCGGAGGTTCAAATCCTCCCTCCGCAACCACTTAAAGCACTATTCGTTTCGGATAGTGCTTCTTCTTTTTTGAAAGCCTCAATATGAAATTAGGAGCGCACCCAAAAATGCGCTCCTTTTTTATACTTGTGATACTCCCCTCAGTTCACGCCGATAGTGTAGACATGGGCGTCGATGTCCGCGGGGGAAATGCCTTTCAGCCCTATGACCGCCCTTCGGTAGGCTTCGAGCTGCGCTCGGTGGATTTTCTCCGCTTCGGCGGCGTTTTTGTCGGTCTTGTAGTCGATTATGTGCCACTTCCCGCCCTTGACATACATCATGTCGATTATGCCGTAAACTATGCTGTCGTTATCGCCGCAGCAGATCGGCAGCTCGCAGAATACCTTCTCCGCACCCGAAAGCTCGCTCATCAAATCCTGCGGAGCGCCGCCTGACTGCGCAAAGCCGCCTTTTTCGAGCATCGTTTCTGCCACAAACCGAAGCATCTGTTCCGCCACGGCACGGCGCTCGTCGGTAAATTCGCTTTCATATTCGCCGATGACCCGGCCGATCACCGCGCCCGCGTCCGTCCCGCTGCCGCGTGAAAGCACCAGCATTTCCATAAGTCGGTGAACGAGTGTTCCTTTTACGTCGGCTCTTATTCCGCGATACGCCTGCTCGGTCTCGGCTGTCTCGGCGGGGATCTCCTCAGCGATATCGGCGTCGAGAGCCTTTTCATCGCTTTCGCGGTCGTGGTCGGAGGGTACTCTCTGCTCGTGCGGACGGACAAGCTTCTTCGATACCGCGCTCAGACGTTCCCTGTTCTTCGTCATCACTGAATCCTTTTCCGCTTCGTCATAAAGCTCCGCGCCGCTTTCAGCGGTGTTTTTAAACCCGAGACTGTCGTTTTCGTCCGCGGTATCGCCTATCGCAAATTCGGGACAGTCGTACTCATCGTCCTTTGACTTCCTGCCTTTCGCGCCTTCGTCCGCACAAAGCGCCTTCCAGTAGCCGCTGTACTGTTCAAGCTCGGTCTTTTTCTTTGTTGACTTAGCCTTGCGGTCAAGGACAAACAGCACGCACTGTGCTCGGGTCGCCGCCACATAGTACAGCCTTTTCATTTCGTCCGTTACTTTTTTCACGGCAAGCTCTTTAAGCTCCTTCTGATGCGGCAGACCATATGTTTCGAGATGCCCGTTGTTCATCGCCTGATCGGGGTACTGCTTGTAATCCATCTCGAATATCGCGTTCAGGCGAACGTCTTTCCCGTCCGCGCCCGACTTTAAGATCAGCGCGTCCTTTATGGGCTTGGTATCGTTTTTCGCTTTTATCCCGAGAATCACCACGGGACTTTCAAGTCCCTTGACCTTGTGAAGATTCGCTATCTTCACGGCGTTCCGAGTTTCGGAGAGCGAAAGACTGCGCTCGTAGTTGTTCTCCTTCGTGAAGAGCTTTTCGAGGAACTCCGCGCCCTCGCGGGGGGAAGTCACCTCGCCCGTCAGTTCCTTGTCGCGCAGAAGCTCCTCAGCGAAGCAGAAATACTGCATCTCCGCACTGCCGAGCTTATCGAACACCCGCAGATCGTCGGCGGCTTTTTTGAGCGCCGCGGAAAACGGCATGGCGTAAAGGTCGCTCCTTATGTTTCTCAGAAGCCTAATGCTCGCAAGGATATCCGAGTCCGTCCGCTCGTCGAAATACTTCTCAAACCCGTCTGCGGAATAGTACCTCGCAAGCGGCAGCACGCAGCCCGAGTCCTTTCCTTCGCTCGAAGCATTGGCTGATTTTTCGGAAATGACGGCGGCTTTCGCCTTTTCGCCTCTGCCTATCGAAGCTATCCTTTCGTCGGAAAAGCCTATCAGCCCGCCGTGCAGCGCGGCATAAACCGCCTCTCCGTCGGAAAGATCGGCAGCGGCGCTCATGAGCTTGGTCAGCTCGGCAAGCGCGTCGCAGGCGTCGAAGCTCGTGGAACCCTCGACCACGCAGGGTATGCCGCAGGCGGTGAGCTCGCTTCGGAAACGCTTGGTGTCCTTCTTGTTGATGGTGATTATCATTATGTCGCCGAAGGTAACGGGGCGCGGCGGCTTTTCGGGGTCGGGCGCTATCAGATAGTCGTTATTGCCGACTATCCCCGAAATCAGTCTTGCCGTTTCGGGCTCGCCGTTCGTTTTCTGCGAGGTGACGCTTATCACATACTGACCGTTCAGCAGATTTTCCGAGGTCTGCTCCGTCACGCTGTCCGCGCTTACATCGGTAAGTATCGGGGGATAGCCGCAGCCGCCGTCATTGCCGAATATCGCGGGGAATTTGCTGTCGAACCTCTCGCAGAGCTTGCAGCTCGAACGGAAATTGTAGGTAAGCCCGACCGTCCTGCCGACCTTCTCATTCTTGAACAGCTCCTTCACGCGGGTGAAGGCGGAAGCATCGGAGCCCTTGAACGAATAGATCGACTGCTTCGGGTCGCCCACGATGAACAGCGAACCGCCGCGGGGAACGCACCTGTGCCATTCGGGACTGAGCCCGCCGTTTTCGGTGTCGGCGGCAAGGTAGAAGAATATCTCCGACTGAATGGGGTCGGTATCCTGAAATTCGTCGATGAGGAAATATCTGTGGCGGCGGCTGATGTACTCGGTCAGTCTGCCGCCTTTTTCCGCGTCGCGGCGCAGCATATTCCGCAGATAGTAAAGCGACATGAAAAAGCTCAGTTCGCCGCGCTCGCGGAGCCGCTTCTCTATCTTCTCGGCGGCTGCCGCGCAGAATCCCGCCGCGATGCCGAACTGCTCGTTCAGCAGCAAGGTCAGCGGTGAATCCACGCCATCGCCTTTCAGCCGCAGCGTGTAAGCGCCGCCGAATTCCTTATCTGATTTGCCTTTGGTCTTTATTTCCTCTTCGTACTTCGCGGCAGTAGCGTTCGGCTCGAAAAGCTTCGCGATACCCGCACGGTAGAAAGGCTGACTTTTCACCTCTGCGCCGTTTATGTCGATGTTTATCTGTATGCCGTTGAGTGCGCCCAAGTCCTTGACGATATCCTTCAAACGCCGCAGCAGGAAATCCTCGGTACAGCCGTTCTTGCAGATGTCGAGCGAGATATGCGCTCCCGCTTCCGTGAACCTTTCGTACTTCGGCATATTGGTCTTGTTGATACAGCCACGGTCATTCGCATACCTTATAAGCTCGATAGCCGCACGGTAATCCTCCGTTTCGGCAAAAAAGCGCTTTTTAAGCTCGGCGGGCGGCAGAAAATGCACCGTTTTGCCGTCAAGCCCGAACTCGGGCAGAAGGAGCTCATGGTCGCGGTGGTCGAGTATGCTCTTCATTATATCCGCAAAAGCGCGGTTCGGCGCGTCGCAGACGGTTATGAAAAGCTCGGCATTTTCCGCAAGAGCTTTTCCGTACTCACCGTTCGAGATCGCTTCAAACTCCCTCAGCAGCGCGTCGTCGTACTCCTGCTCTTCGAGGACTCTCGCGCCGATGGGTATTCCCGCTTCGCTCGGGTGCTCCGAAAGCAGCGCCCCGCAGAACGAGTCGATCGTCCCCATAAAGCACAGGTCGATATCCCGCAGAGCGTCGTTCACGCGCATAAGCTGCCGTTCGGTCTGTTCGTCCGCATTTTCGGCAAGCGATCTTGAAAGACTTTCTCGCTTGTCTCCGAGCCTTTTCAGAAAGCGCTTGTAGAACTCGTTAGCGGCGGCTTTCGTGTAGGTTATGGCGCTTATCTTCGAGATGATGTTTTCCTCGCCGTAAAGCACCATCGAAAGCAGACGTTCGACGAGCGCGGTGGTCTTTCCCGAGCCCGCCGAAGCCTCGACAAAGTAATTCACGCCGATGTTTTCGGCTATTTCGAGGCGCTCCTTATGATCGTTAGGCTGCGTATTCTTCGGTTTCATCACTCGCCCTCCTTTGTTTCGCCGCATATCGACTTGAATTTGCAGAAGCCGCAGACGGCGGGCTTTCCGCCGCTCCCGTTATTGATTATCGCGATATCGTCCTCTTTGCCCGTTGCGGCGGGGAATCTTCCCGCTTTCAGACAGCCGACAAATTCGGCGAGTATCTCTTCAAGCTCCCTGGGAGAGTATTCGCGGCTTTTCGTTCTCTCAGCGGTCTTGGGATAGCGGTACTCGCATTTCGTGACATTTACGGGTGTGTCGGAATTGTTCATCATGTAGGCGTAGCACATGGTCTGAACAAATGTTTTGGGCTGTGCGTCGTCCTGCTTGATCTTAGCGCCCGTCTTGAAATCCGCCACAAGGCAGCCGTCTTCCGAGCGCTCCACGCGGTCAGGCAGACCGTAGAGCTTAACGCCGCTCGGCTTGTGGGTTATTCGCAGCTTTTTCTCCGCCGCTACGATCTCTTTCTTCACGGCGGTGTCGTCGTCGTAGGCGGAGGAAGCAAGCCCGCTCAGCGAATCCCTTACGCCGTCAACAGAGGAGGGCAGCAGCGGGACTTTCCGTGCCAGAAAGCGGTCGAATTCCAGTCCGAGCGTTTCGAGAAATTCTTCCTTCGTCATCTTCATACCCGATGCGGCAAGGCTTTCCATCGCGCTGTGGAAAAGCGTTCCCTGCTCGTTCGCCTCGATTACGGTAAAATCGTGTATGCTCTCCTTCTCCTTAATGCCGAGCACCCTGTTAAAGAAATACTTTCTCGGGCACTCAAAGAACGTATCGAGCTCGGAGGGGGAATACTCGCGGTCGTCGAAGCAGCTGACGGCGGCTGTCTCATCGGGAGCCTTCGCAGTCGGCAGAGTTGCTTCTCCCGCGGCAAAGCGCCTTCCGATAAGCCTGTCCGCGCCGAAGCCGTCGCTGAAATATCCGCGAAGGTTCTCTTCCTCGCACCTTCGGCAAAGCTCGCCGTAGCTTACGGGGCTGCTTTCCTTTCCCGCGAGACTGTTGAAAAGCTCCGCCGCGGCAGCGGACATATTAGCCTGTTTAAGCTCCGCCGCCCGCAGGCAGGAATAGGAAAGCACGATCTCGCTGCCGAGCGCCCGCGCAAGCGAACCGAGCGCTTCGACCAGATAGGTCTTTCTTCTGACAACATTTTCCGAGAGCGGCGCGTCGGCGCTGCCGTCGATAAGCGCTATATCGCTGTCGAGGGCTATCGGGTCTTCGACGGGCTTCCCGGGAAAAAGATCGGCGGAAAGCCCCGCGATAAACAGCTTGTCCCTCAGCGAGAACGCCGCCCTGTCAACGGAAACGATGTGCAGTGCCCCCGCCTCACGCGCCATGCGGCAGACGTTTCTGCGCATCAGCGCGGGCAGAGTATCGAGAGGGTCGCCGCCCGCCGCACGGCTGTGATCTTCCATTGCCGCGACCGCCTCGCGCAGTGCTGCGGAATCAAAGGGCGCAAGCGCGTTTTTGCGGCGGGTGCAGTATTCCTTAAGAAGATACAGAGCGCCGCGTTCAAGCTCGGCGGCAAGCTTTTCGAGCGGCTCGATAAGCCGAAGAGTATCCTCGTCGTCGGCAGACATTTCTTTCAGACGCGCTATCCTTTCGGAGTTCACCGCCTGCCGCAGTCCGAGGCGCATATCCCCCGCAAGTGCCAGCACCTTTCGCAGCAGAGCATCGTCGCCGCCGCAGACCCTTTCGCAGAGCTTTTCACTGTCGAAAACGCCGCAGAAAACAAGGTCGTTCAGCGCCCGACGGTTCTGCCTGCCCGCGCCGTTCCGGAAAGCAAGGCGTTTTAAGAATCTCGCGGCGGTGGAATTGGCAAACGGTATGCCGCAGCCGAAGGTCATCTTTATGCCGAAGCGCAGACCCAGCGTGAAAAACAGCTGCGGATAAACGGAGGTATCGGTGACGGCGACGGTGCAGCGGTCAAAGCCGATATCGCCGCCAAGAATATTGTCGAGTATCGCCAGCACCTCGTTATACGCACCGCGAGCCGCAAAAATCTCGGGAGCGGCGGGCGCGGCGCTGCGTTCTGCGCCGAAGAAACCGCCAAGCGAAACGGTGGTCATCTTATCCGCGACCGCTTCGATAAGCGTTCTTTCGGCGGGCTGCGGCGGATATTCCTCCAAAAGCAGGATATCGGTGTTTTCGAGCTTCGGGGCGATTTCGGCGGCACGGCGCAAAAGCGAAACGCCGTCGATCACCCCGCCGCCCTCGCACAGCCTGATATATTCGTCGTAAACAGCGGCGAGAGCGTTGTTTTTCTCGGCGAAGGCTTCGTTTTGCGGCAGTTTTTCGGCAAGAGTCCCCCGCTCGTCGGCGGGGATAAGCAGGCGAAGCATATTGAGCGAAGCGGTGAGCTTTGTCACGCTTTCGTGATCGTGCGGGAAATATTTATCATTGCAGCGTTCGAGCGCCCGCGTCATATACATGGTCTGCTGCCCCGCCGTTATGCGGCGTTCGGGAATAAGCTTTCCTCCCGAGATAAGAGCGCGTTCGGCAAGCTCTGCGGCGCTCATCACGCGCAGCCCGAAGCTTTCCTTACCGAAATAGCAAAGCGTGCGGAGCAGATCGGCTTCGTTCACCCCCGAGACCACCAGTATCTTTTCATTGTTATCTTTATCCAAAATGTTCCCTCCTTTACGTATCTGCTTAACATTACGTACATTAAATCGCCTTTATATCATAACATATTTTTGCCGAAACGTCAATAGACTTCCTCTTCAAAGACGATAGCGCCCTCGCTGCGTGCGGGGTACATGATACTGCCCGAAGCGCTGCTCGGCGAGTTCGAGCGCAATATCAGCAGGGTGAGGAACAGGGAATGATACGCCTTACCGAAGATACAACTTAGCCCCCATGAACAATTTCTTATTTCGGAAAATCGAGAAAAGCGCGTATTTCCAAACTGCATTTTCCGAGATAACGCCCCCGATTTTCCGAAATAACTTATTTGTCTATGGGATATTGTATTTACGGTGAGCTTAACGGAAAGAAGAAAAACTATCGAAGTCTCTCCTTTACAGAGTATCCGATATTTCATATTTTCCAAAAAAGACGTACCCGCGCAAACTGTACTTACGCGGATACGCTCCGTTACTTATTCGCCTTTATCCTCGGGATTGACATGGACCATGCAGTCCATAACGTCGGGAACCTCCCTCTCGATCGTGTCATGGACGGTCTCGGCGGTGGTGTGTGCCTCGATAAGCGTCAGCGACGAATCCATAACTATATCGACCTCGACGTATATCCTCGAACCGAACAAGCGTGTGCGGAATTCGTCGATGCCGAGAACGCCGTCAACCGAGAGTATCACCCCGCGCATTTTTTCGGCAAGCTCGTCGGGACACGCCTTGTCGATCATCTTGTCGATGGCGTCCATGAATATCTCGACCGCCGCCTTTTCGATGAACACGCAGATTATAACGCTCGCCGCGGGGTCGAGCACGGGCAGACCGAGCCTTGCGCCCAGTATTCCCGCAAACGAGCCTATCGACGAAAGCGCGTCAGAGCGGTGATGCCAGGCGTCCGCCATAAGCGCTCCCGAATTGATCTTTTTTGCGGCATGGGCGGTGTAGCGGAACATTCCCTCCTTGACGACCACCGATATGACCGCAGCGATCAGTGCGGAAAGCCCCGGCACCGTAAGCTCCCCGCCCGAGGAATTGATTATGTTCTGTACGCCCTTCCCGCCTATCCCGAGACCCGTTCCCGCAAGCACGACGGCGAGCAGCACCGAAGCCACACATTCGATGCGCTCGTGACCGTAAGGGTGTTCCTTGTCGGGCTTTTTTCCCGCGAGGACTACGCCCGTCATCACGACAAGCGTGCTGAAAACGTCCGAAGCGGAGTGAACGGCGTCGGAGATCATCGCCCCCGAGCCCGCAACAACGCCCGCCGCAAGCTTCATGACCGAAAGCACGATATTTACGATAATGCTGACGACCGAGACCTTCATGGCGGTATCGCGGAAAACGTCGCCTTTTCCCTTTTCGATATCCATATTATCTTCGCCGCCCGCGGGTCCTGTATTATTCATAGTAAGTCACCTCATTCCGAATAAATAATATGATGATATTCTAACTATTATAACACACGACAGAAAAATAGTATATAGATATTCGGTAAAATTTAAGTTAATTGGTCAATAAATAAAACGTTGACCCACACCCGGACAGCGTCATTAATTACGGAAATCATCGCACGCATTTTCATTAAAAATGTACGAAAATACGCTGCTGCCGCCGTTAATGTGACATTAATGTGAAACTCTGTGCAATCGTATTGACACTATTTTAGATTTATGATATAATTAAAAAGTTGTAGTGTTGATTCCGAAAGTATGAAAAGACGTCCGTTCCGTGCGTTTTTTTACGCCGCGGCGTCGGGAGATTTGATATTAATGGAGCTTAAACGAAAAAAAAGCTTTTACGAAAAATATA
>JAILFF010000283.1 GCA_024697705.1 Ruminococcus sp. | reverse complement strand
AGTTTTCATGGGCGGTAGGACAGTCGCACATATAGTCGCGCGCCTGCAATTCGTGTTATTACATACGAATACCGAAACACGGAAGTATTTTTTGTATAATTTATTAAAAATAGAGAAAATACTTGACAAACAAGCTAAAATAATGTAAAATTAAAATATGCATTATTATTTACAAATTCTTTTTCGCCGGGCTTTTTTGTCGGGCGGTTTGGTTTTATAAAATAAAAAAATGCTTTGTATCTTTAAAATTTCATATTGTGACGGGGCATTGTCAAGGGTCGGAGAACGTGCAAACGATCTCCGTACATACCGACGGCGGTGCTTCGTTCTTTCAGAGAAGGAGGAAGGCTAAACAATGGGTGTAGGTGCAACTATTGCCCTTTGTATCGCGGCTTTGATTATCGGCGCGGCAGTCGCCGGATTTATTTGCTTCGACAAGGGTGTTAAGTACCGCCAAAGAACAGCTGAGGCTGCTATCGGCTCCGCTGAAAAGGAGGCTGAAAGGCTTATCGCCGAGGCTGAAAAGACCGTTAAGGAGGCTGTGAAAAGCTCCGAAAAGATTCTTCACGAGGCTGAGAAAAACGCTGATTACCTGAAAAAGGAAAAGCTTGTTGAGGCAAACGAACAGATCAACAGGCAGCGTCAGGAGGCTGAAAAGGAGATCAAGGAAAGGCGCGGAGAGGTCACCAGGCAAGAGAGAAGGCTCGGTCAGAAGGAGGAATCCTTAGACAAGAAGATGAATTCTCTCGAACGCAAGGAGGAACAGCTCCAGAATCAGCTCAAAAAAGCCGATCAGAAGCTTGAAGAAGCCGAACAGCTGTGGGAAAGCCGCCGCTCGGAGCTTGAGCGTATCTCTCAGCTGACAGCGGATCAGGCTAAGGAAGTCCTGATGGCAAGTCTGGAGGACGAGCTTACTCACGAAAAGGCTCTCAGACTTTCGGCGTATGAGTCGCAGATCAAGGACGAGTGCGAACAGAAGGCAAGGCAGTACATCTCTCTCGCGATAGCGCGGTGCGCAGCCGATCAGGTGTCGGAGGCTGCCGTATCGGTCGTAACTCTGCCCAATGATGACATGAAGGGCAGGATCATCGGTCGTGAAGGCAGAAACATACGTGCTATCGAAACTCTTACGGGAGCCGACCTTATTATTGATGATACGCCCGAGGCTATCACTATTTCCTGTTTCGATCAGGTAAGGCGTGAGATAGCAAGGCTGGCGCTTGAAAAGCTCATCGCCGACGGAAGAATACATCCCACAAGGATCGAGGAAATGGTCGATAAGGCAAGACGCGAGGTCGAGCATAAGATCAAGGCGGAAGGCGAAAGAGCAGTTCTCGAAACGAATGTTCACGGACTTAACCATGAGCTTATCAAGCTGATAGGCAGACTTCGTTACAGAACGAGCTTCAAGCAGAACGTTCTCGATCATTCCATAGAGGTGGCACACCTTGCGGGTATGATGGCGAGCGAGCTCGGAGTTGACGCGAACCTCGCAAGACGTGCGGGACTTCTCCACGATATCGGTAAGGCTTTGAGCTACGAGATCGAGGGTTCGCACGTTCAGATAGGCGTTGACGTATGCAAGAAATATAAGGAATCTCCCGATGTTATCCACGCTATCGAGGCTCATCACGGCGACGTTGAAACACGTACCGTTGTTGCGGCGCTTGTTCAGGCGGCAGACGCGATCTCGGCGGCAAGACCCGGCGCAAGGAGCGAGAACTACGAGAACTACATCAAGCGCCTTGAAAAGCTTGAAGAGATCTGCACTTCGTTTGAGGGCGTTGAAAAGACCTATGCTATACAGGCGGGCAGAGAAGTCAGGGTAATGATAAAGCCCGAAAAGCTTAACGATGAAAAAATGGTGATCGTCGCAAGAGAGATCGCTAAGAAGATCGAGAATGAAATGAATTATCCCGGTCAGATAAAAATCAATCTTATACGCGAAAGCCGCGTCGTTGAATACGCTAAATAAAGGCTTAAAGGCGGACGTAACAGTCCGCCTTTTATAATATTTACAGATCAATAATTTTTCCGCGAGGGGATATATATGGGAAAGGAAAAAAAGAGCACGACTTACAGTGCGAAAACAGAGCTGCACGACGAACATAAGCATTTGTTCGGCTCGGGCGGCAAATCGGATTTTATCGTAAATATGACGCCCGACGGCGCGAGAAAGCTCTGCGGCGTTTATTCGATGATCGCCATGATACTTATGGCGCTGGCTTCGGTGCCGTACTATCTGGCAAAGCAGTTCGAGGAATCCAACAAGGTGCTGATGCTCCGCACCGAGAACAACGGCACGCTGGCTTTTCTTATAATGACTGTTCTGATACTTGCGGGCTTTATGGGGCTTCTGACCTTCATGATCGCCTGCGTGAAAAAGGAAGTTATCGTGCAGAAAAACAAGGGGCTTGCGCTTTTCGTGCTGGTCATTATTTCGTCGGTCGTATCAATGGCGCTTTCGCACGACCCGATGACCTCGCTTTACGGCTATCTTGACCGCGGCGAGGGCGTTATCTCGCTTATCGGATATGTGGGATTCTTTGCCATCGGCGTGAGCATCACGAGTGAAAAATGGCGCAGTGCCGCTTCGGGGACGATCATTGGCATCGGAACGGCGAACGGTCTGCTGGGTATACTTCAAAGTATCCCCGCGCTCAAAGATTATATCCCGAGCTACTACAATTACCTGTTTATCGGCTACCGTCAGGCGCTTACGACCTCCCATACCGCCGTAACCGAAGCGGAATATTTCAACAGCTACGCGGGCTACGACGCTTCATACGCCGCCGACGGCGTGACCACCTCGCCGTTTGCGCTTGCGGCTCTGCTGACGGTAGCGGTCGCCTTTGCGGTGAACCGCTCCTGCTACACGAAAAAGCTTTCGGAGAGGCTGATCTGTCTTGCCTGCACGGGCGTGATGTTCGGTGCGGCGGTGGTTACTCAGACCGTTACCGCGCTCATCGGTATGGGCGGTGTGCTGCTTGCGACGCTTATCTTTGCCGTTACCGACAGAGTTTCTTCCAATGAGGAAGGCGATAAGAACGCCAAGAAGACCGCGAACAAGGGCGCTGTTGTCATGTCGTTTGTATCGGTTGCGATGTGCGGCGCGATAATCGGCGGTATCGTAGCGACGGACAACTTCCGTCTGCGCGACGAGCACGTCATGTTCACCGATTCCTACGAAAGACTCGGCATAGCGCCGTATCAGCACACTCCGCACGAGGAGGACATTTATTCGACGCTGCGTTACGAGACCTGGCTGAGGATAGAGGACAACCTTGTGTTCGGCATTGGTCCCGACAACTGGGGCGCCATGTATGCCGACGGGCAGGGCATGGAGATCGACCGTACCTACAACGAGTACGAAGACGTTTTGCTGACGAGGGGCATTGTCGGAGCGGCTATCTATTTCTTAGCGCTTATCCTCACCTTTGTCAAGGCGGTGAGAGCTGTCGGCGGGGCTCATTCGGGCAAGTACGCGAAGAGCGCTGCTTATGGTGCGGCGGCGGCATATTTTGCGTATCTTGTGCAGGCGTTTTTCAACAGCTCGTGCAATACGTCCACGCCGTTTTTCATGCTGACGGTGGGTCTGTTGTGGAGCTATGAGGCTTCAACTGGCAAGCCGGTAAAAGCCGCGGCTAAGACTGAAAAAGAATAAAACGCAAAACGAAGGCGGGAGCAAGTCCGCGCCCTGCGGTTTGCCGGAATAATAACGAGGTCAGGGTTTTATGCCCCGACCTCGTTTTTTCTTTTTATTTCACCGTTTCAACTCTCATCATGTTCGTCGTGCCGCTCATGCCTAACGGAACTCCCGCCGTCACTACGACAAGATCGCCGTGCTTGAGCAGTCCCATTTCCAGCGATTTCGCAATAGCCGTGGCGATAAGTCCGTCGGTGTCGGTCTGCTCTTCGACAATGCCCGGAACTAAGCCCCACGACATATTCATGTGCCTTGCCGTGCGGTGCGAGGTCGTCAGCGCGATTATCGGACACTCGGGGCGGAACTTCGACAGCCGACGTGCAGTCGTGCCGCTCTTCGTTACGGTGATTATCGCGGCGGCGTTCAGGTCGTGAGCCGTCGTAACGGTCGCGTGTGCTATCGCTTCGGTAACTTCGCCGCAGTCGTACTCGCCGCTGCCCGAACGAAGCTCGAACTGGTGGCGGTAGTCGATGTTGTTCTCAGTGGTCTCGGCGATCTTCGCCATCGTGCGGACTGCCTCTATCGGGTAATGCCCCGCCGCCGTTTCGCCTGAAAGCATTATCGCGGAGGTGCCGTCGTAAATGGCGTTCGCAACGTCCGTTATTTCCGCACGGGTCGGGCGCGGATTGGTTATCATGGATTCGAGCATCTGCGTGGCGGTGATCACCTGCTTGCCCGCGTTGTACGCCTTGTGGATAAGCTCCTTCTGAATGGCGGGTATCTGCTCGAAGGGAATTTCAACGCCCATATCGCCGCGGGCTACCATTACGCCGTCGGCGGCTTCGAGTATCTCGTCGGCGTTCTCCACGCCTTCGCTGTTCTCGATCTTGGCGATTATGCGCACTTTGTTCCAGCCTAAAGACTGCGTGAACTTGCGCAGGTAGATAACGTCAGCCGCCGTGCGCACGAACGAAGCCGCTATGAAATCAAAGCCGAGCTTCGCGCCGAATTGCAGGTCAGCCATGTCCGCGTCGGAGATGTACGGCATGGAGAGCTTCGCGCCGGGGATATTTATGCCCTTGTTGTTTTTTATCTCGCCGCCGTGAATTACCGTGCAGACAACGTCCGTCTTGCTGACGTAGGTGACCTTAAGCTCGATAAGACCGTCGTTTATGAGTATCCTCGTGCCGACAGAAACGTCGTGCGGCAGGCGCTGGAAAGTCACGGCACATTCCTTCTCGGTGCCGATAACATCGCGGGTGGTGAGGGTGAATTCCGCGCCGTCCTCAACGGTTACAACGCCGTTCTCGAAGGTTTTCAGGCGTATCTCGGGACCCTTCGTATCGAGCATGGTGGCGACGTGCAGACCGAGCTCGTCGGAAATGCGGCGAACCATATCGAAGCGCTTTTCGTCAACGGGGTAATTGCTGTGGGAGAAGTTGAAGCGGGCAACGTCCATGCCCGACTTCATCAGCTCGCGGAGAACGCCCTCGTCCTCCGTGGCGGGACCCAGCGTGCATACTATTTTTGTCTTTCTCATTACATATCTTTCCTTTCGGGGGCAGCCGCCCCGTTTTATGCAGTTATATTATACCACATATATCGCTGTTTGTAAAGTGGATTTGAGAAAAACGGCGCGGGAGCTCTTGTGTGTGCTCATGATGACACCGCCGCCGAGAACCATATATAATAAGTGATACCTCATGAATATCTCTCCATAATATCATCTGCCCCTATATATATAATTTCGTGATATTATGGAGAGAGATTCATAGGTCATTCCGTAAAGCATATGACTTCAAACATCATCGCCGCGACAATGCCGATGTGGTATCACAGCAAATAGCGTGTATTTACGCGGTTTCAGCGATTTTGTCGGGGGAATGGTTGTGCCAAAGCCATGTGGAATCGGTGATACCTCATGAATATCTCTCGATGATGTCATCAGACCCTATATATAATTTCGTGAAATTATGGAAGGAAATTCATGTGTCATTACCATATATATATGACTTTGCCGCGTCCATTCCTCCGATGAATCGCAGGAAACTGCGCAAATACGTGCTATTTGCAATACGTCCACAGCGGCGAAGTCGGGAGGGCTGCCGTTCAACGCTATGCACAATAATACATGACCTATGAATTTCTCTCCATAATATCACGAAATTTTATATATAGGGATTAGATGATATTATGGAGAGAATTTCATGCGAGGCATTACCGATTGTATATGCCTTGCAAATCTGCACGTTCGTTCGGAAGGGCAGTGGGTTTTGCTCTGACAAATATGTAGGGGCGCACTGCTGCATTAACAAAGCTAATGCCACCGTGTTCATGCAGTGCGCCCGCGATTATCACCACCTATCCCGCAAAACGGGCGCACACAAAGGTGCGCCCCTACATATATAATTGACCCCACCCTACACGATCAACGAACAAATTATGCAATATTGATAGGCGAGATTGAAACTTCTGCTGATGATTTGTGCAAGCCTATAAAAATCGCGCAAAACACAAAAAGTTCGGCAAAGCTATTGACAAGTATATCGAGGTGTGATATACTTATATCAAGCTAAGATACATCGAACCTCGATACAACGCAGTAAGATATAAAGAAACGCGATACAGCGCGGTTCGATACCGAAAGCTAAGGAGACAAACAACAAACAGAAGGGAGACAGCAAAATGGATGACAGAATAAAGAGAGTATACGTCCCCATGTCGGAGACCGCGTTTTACATTCTTTTCTGCCTGCGGCGGGAGATGCACGGTTACAGCATCACGCAGACCGTCAAGGAGATGACCGACGGCGAGGTAGTAATAACGGCGGGGACGATGTACGGCACGCTTTCAAAGATGGAAAAGGACGGTCTTATCAGCTTCGTGAGAGAGGAAGACAAACGCAAGCTGTATAAGATAACGGCTCTCGGTACCGAGATACTCGACCTTGAAATAAGGCGCATACGTCGGCTTTACAGAAATATAGGAGGCGGCAAAGATGAGTGACAAGACGATGGCTGTAAAGAGAACTCACAAATGGTTCTGGAATTACGATTACGACAAGCAGGAGAAATACTACACGGAAATGCACGCGAAGGGCTGGGCGCTGATGAAGCAGGACGGCAAGGGCGCTGCTGCGAAGGGCGCAGCGGCGGTGATGCTCCAGCAATTTGAGAAGTGCGAGCCCGCGAACGTGGTCTACAAGATAGGCTACAACGCCGTAAAGACCGACCGCGACAGCTACATACAGATGTTTGAGGACTACGGCTGGGAGTTCGTGGGAGAAGCGGCGAATTTCTATTACTTCCGCAAGAACGCCGACGG
>JAILFF010000237.1 GCA_024697705.1 Ruminococcus sp. | reverse complement strand
TAAGCCGCGTAACACCTTGGATATTGCGAAAAAGCTAAAGCCGTATCTCGGTGAGCCTTTTGATAAACGCCGCAGGTGTGTTTTCACTCCCGAGGAAAACGAGCGCCAAAAACTTCTTACCGAACAATATACCGAGCGGCTTAAGTCTATGCTTGAAGAAAGGCTCGCCGACGTTCGCTGCGGTGAGGAAGAAGTTCCTGCCGAGCCGATAAACGGCAAAATGGGTAAATCGGCTCTAATGAAAGGCTTTGCGGGTACAGGCTTTGAGGACAGCTGGCAAAAAGGAGGTCTGTTCGGGGCGGGATATATCGGTCATATGGACAGTCACGGGTATGAATACGAGATAAGCTTCGGCAGCGGCGGAAAGAACGATAAGATACAGAATTTTATAAGCTTTTACTTTTTCCTGAAAAGCTATAATTTCACTCTCGAACTTGGCACGGGCGCTGTGTATGTGAAGTCTAAGGCTCACGCAAATGAACTGATAAAGCGGTTTGCGGAGTTTTTCACTGATGTGCGCGATAAGCTCGGCGCGGAGCTTGAAAAGGATTTCGGGATAAATTATCCTTTATAAGGAGGAACGATGGTTCATTACAAATCATGGCAGGGGCTTAAGAAACAGCTTGAAGACCGCCTCTGTGAGCCGCTGAAAGGGCGGGTGACATTTTTTCTCACGCGCTATCATAAGGTACATAACGCCTACGGACGGGCGGCAGTCATGCTTGACGGCAGAGAGCTTGCGCGGTTCGAGTGGCAGGAGATGTACAAACAGGACAGCGATCTCGCACAGCTGTACAAAAGCGGCGTTTCCTACGAGGACGGCGAACATCTGCTAAAGTCCGAATGGGACGAGAACTGCACCTATCACGAGACAGATTTCCTCGCGGCGGCGCTTGCCTATCTCAATATGCCGATAGATAAGGCGCTCGAAAGTGATGAACTTATCGTGCGTATCTTCGCAATTCTCGACAGCCGCGTGGGAAAGCGAACTTTGCAAAAAATCAAGGACGGCGGGGAATATCTCGCTTTGCCCGGGTGGGTAAGGCAGTTTTACGAGCTGCGGTTTGAGGTGTCGGGAATTAAATAGTAAAATATAAGAAGTTTGAAATTGACTATATAAACGGAAAAGCAAAAGTGAAAAACAATTATCTAAAATGAGGAAAGAATAAATGGATACGATAAATTACGAACAGAAATACTACGAATCGCTCGAATTGCCGAAGGTGCTGAAAATGCTCGCGGAGGAATGCACGGGCGAAAAGGCGAAAAGAGCGGCGCTCGCATTGCAGCCGCAGACGGATTTGTTCACCGTAAAGCGCGAGGTGGCTAAGGCTTCGGCGGCGCTTGATATGTCGGTGCGGTACGGCTCGCCGATGTTTTACGGGCTTGACGGCTCGGGGCAGGCGCTCAAACGCTGCGGACAGGGCGCGGTGCTTTCACTGGCGGAGCTTATCGCCATAAGAAAGCTGCTCACGCAGGTAAATTCGCTTTCGGACTGGTGGAACAAGTGCGAGGTACAGCGCCCCGAGCTTGAATACCTCTTTGACAGCCTGTTCCCCGACAAATACTTGGAGCATCGTCTCGACGTTTCGATAATCGACGAGAACGAGCTTGCCGACGAAGCGAGCAGCGAGCTTGCATCTATCCGCCGTAAGATAGCCGCCTGCGGTCAGAAGATACGCGACACTCTCGAAAAAATGATAAAGTCGCCGACGGTCGGCAAATACTTGCAGGAAACTATCGTCACCGTGCGCGACGGCAGATACGTTCTCCCCGTGCGCTCGGAGTTCAAGGGGCAGGTGCAGGGCTTTGTTCATGACACCTCGTCCACGGGAAACACGCTGTTTATCGAGCCTGCCGCCGTAGTCGAAGCCAACAACGACATCAAGATACTGGAGGGCAAGGAACAGGAGGAGATCGAGCGCATAATCAAGGCTTTTTCGTCCGACTGCGCCGCGATAAAGGAACAGCTCGTTTCAAGCTACGACGCGGTCTGCGAGCTTGACCTGTACTTTGCCAAAGCCGACCTTGCCGCGAAAATGCACGCCTTCGAGCCGGAAATATCCGATGACCGTGTTATAGTGCTGAACAAGGCGCGTCACCCGCTTATCGACAAGGACAAGATAGTTCCCGTGAGCGTGTCGCTCGGCATTGATTACGAAACGCTTATTATAACGGGACCAAACACGGGCGGTAAGACCGTTCTGCTGAAAACGGTGGGTCTGCTTACGCTCATGACGATGTGCGGTATGCTGATACCCGTTTCGGACGGCAGCCGTATCTCGGTATTCGACCATATACTGGTAAATATCGGCGATATGCAGTCTATCGAAATGGACTTATCGACGTTCTCGGCGCATATGTCGGGCGTGGTGAGGATTCTCGAACAGGCGGACGGCGCAAGTCTTGTGCTGCTTGACGAGTTAGGCTCAGGCACCGACCCCGTGGAGGGCGCGGCGCTGGCGGTCTCGATTATCGAACAGCTGAGAAAGCAGGGCGCGTCCACTATCACGACGACCCATTATCAGGAGCTTAAGATGTACGCGCTCGACACCCCGCGCATCGAGAACGCCGCCTGCGAATTTGACGTTGAAACGATGTCGCCGACCTATCGGCTGATAATCGGCGCACCGGGTAAATCAAACGCATTTGCAATATCGAAGCGGCTGGGCGTTCCCGAATACATCATCGACCACGCGAAGTCTCTTGTCAGCGACGAGGACAGGAAGTTTGAGGAGATCCTCGAACGCCTTGAAGCGGCGCGTATCGAGCTTGAACGCAACAACGCCGAAGCCGAAAAATACCGCGCCGAAGCCGAAAAGCTCCGCAGCGAGCTTGCGGAGGAACGGCGTCAGCTTGCCGAGCGCAAGGAAGCCGAGCTTGAAAAGGCGCGTCGCGAGGCTGGGGCAATAGTCAAGCGCGTGGAAAAGCAGTCTCAGGAGCTTATTGACGAGCTTGACGAGCTGAGAAAGCAGAAGGAGCAGGCGAACTTTACCAACAAGGCGATAGACGCCCGCCACAAGCAGAAGAACGCCGTCAACAAGATGTATCTCGAAGCAAATCCCGTGTCCAAAAAAGAGGACAATTATGTTCTGCCGAGACCGCTCAAAAAGGGCGACCGCGTAATGCTTGCCGATTCGGGGCGCACGGGAGTTGTTTCCGCCGAGCCCGACAGCAGGGGCATCTGCTATGTTCAGATCGGTGCCATGCGCACAAAGGTCGATGTGAAGAAGCTTCGCCTTGACGAAAACGGTCAGCCTTTAAGCAACCGTGCGCGGAAAAAGGCTTACGGTCATGTGTCGCACACGGGCGTTGAGAGCCGCGCCACCCGCAAGGTGAGCCGCGAGGTGGACATTCGCGGCTGCACCTGCGACGAGGGCATTTACGAGGTTGACAGCTTCATAGATCAGGCGGTGCTTTCGGGCGTTTCGGTGGTCACGGTTATCCACGGCGTGGGAACGGGCGTTCTCAAAAACGCTGTCCGCGCACATCTGCGCAGTCACCCGAATGTGAAAAGCTCGCGCAAGGGAATGTTCGGCGAGGGCGAGGACGGAGTTACCATTGTCGAACTGAAATAAGAAAGGGGAGAGCGTTATGTCTGCACCTAACAGACAAGAGCTGATGACCGCTGATGAGTTTTTGGAAATGACTGATGAAACCAATCTGAAACAGGAGCTTATCGATGGTGTTATAATTAATTCACAGGCGGCACCAGACGAACGTCATCATGATATTGCATTAGCACTTGTTTTTAAGCTCAGTGAGTTTATAAAAAAGAAGGGCGGGAACTGCAAGCCTTTTATCGCGCCTTTTGACGTAGTTCTTGACGAGCATCAGGTAGTGCAGCCCGATGTGTTCGTAGTCTGCGACCCATCGAAGCGCGACGGTAAGCGGATAAACGGCGCTCCCGATATGACGGTCGAAATAGTATCATCAAATATCCGCGACGACATGAACCGCAAGCTGCTGCTTTACCGTAAATACGGCGTGCGCGAATACTGGATAATCGACCCGATTCACAATACGACTTTTGTATATAAATTCAGCGAAGGCGACGTATACGCCGTTTACGAATTTGATGAACCCATTCCCGTCGGCATTTTCGGCGGTGAATTGGAGATAAACATATCCGAACTGATATGAAATAACGGAGGTATTTTTATGAATGACAGAATGAAAGAGCTGGGCTTTGAGGCTGTTGACGTCAAGGCGCTCGACATTAACCCGTTTACAGCAATAGGCGACAGGTGGACGCTTGTTACCGCGGGCGACGAGACTTCGAGCAACACCATGACGGCTTCGTGGGGCTTTATGGGCGTAATGTGGGGCAAGCCTGCCGTCACGATGGCGATAAGGCAGTCGCGCCACACAAAGGGCTTTATCGACAATGCCGATCGCTTCACGGTGAGCTTTTACCCCGATGATATGAAAAAGGCGCTGGGATTCTGCGGCGGCAAGTCGGGGCGTGATTTCGAGCCGAACGGCAAGGCAAAGGCGGCGGGGCTGACGGCGCTTTCGGTTGACGGCACGACCGCCTATGAGGAGGCAGAGCTGATACTCGTCTGCCGCAAGATGTACGCGGGTATGTTAGAGGAGAACGATCTTGCCGACAAGTCTATCATCGGTACGTTCTACGGCGACAAGGACTGGCACACCGCCTATATTGCAGAGATAACGGCAGCATACAAGAAGAATATCGCAAAGTAACAGAAAACATAACGGAGGCAGAAAAATGAAAAACAGGTATTCAAGACGGATTGCGGCGTGCGCCGCGGCACTGGCTTTTGTGTTCGGCGGCGCGGGCGTTCCCGCCGGGATCGCGGGAGGGCTTGATCTCAGCATTTCGGCGTCTGCTTACACCCACGGCGATTATGAATATGCTCTGCTCACGAGCGACGGTACGGTTCAGATCACCAAGTACAAAGGCAGCGACAGCGAGGTAGTGATCCCGGAAAAAATTAACGGCAGACAGGTAACGAGCATCGGCAAGGCGGCATTTTACGGCAGCAATGTTCCAATCACAAGTGTTACTGTTCCCGAAGGCGTTACCGAGATAAGCAACAGTGCTTTTTACGGCAGCCTTTACCTGACGAAAGTGAATCTGCCGAAAAGCTTAAAGACTATCCGCGGCGGGGCGTTTTCTATGTGTACGAGCCTTGAAAGCATTGTTCTGCCCGAAGGACTTGAGACCCTTGAAGGCAGCTCGTTTTACGGCTGCGAAAGCCTTTCGGAGATACATATTCCCGCGAGCGTGACAAACCTTGGCGGAAGCGCTTTCAGAGGCTGCACGAAGCTCAAAGGCATAGAGATCGACAGCGAAAACAAAAATTACGCCGCGTTTGACGGGGCAGTGTATGACAAGGCTCTTGCGGAGCTGCTCGTCTGCCCCGACAGCAAAAAGAGCATTTCCTTCCCCGAAAGCATTACGAAGATAGGCGAAAGCGCTTTCTGCGGCTGCGCAAACCTTACGGAGATCGCTATCCCCGAAGGTGTAGCCGAGATAGGCGGCGGCGCTTTTTCGGACTGCACGGGGCTTACCGAATTGACCGTTCCGAAAAGCGTTAAAGCTATCGGGAACGGCGCGTTTTACAGATGCACGGGGCTTAAAGCAGTCACCATAAAAGCCGACATTTCCGAGATAACTTACTACTCTTTCTATAAATGCGCGAGCCTTGAAAGCATTTCTCTTTCCGACAGCGTTGATACCATCGGCGAGGGTGCGTTCAGCTGCTGCTCGCGGCTGAAAAGCGTTTCCCTGCCGGACAGCGTAAAGTACATCTGCGATTATGCCTTTGAAAGCTGCACGGGTCTTGAAAGCATTGAGATCCCCGCGGGCGTTAAAGAAATAGGCATTGGTGCGTTTATCTGCTGCGAAAGCCTGAAAAGCGTAACCGTTCCCGCGGGAGTTCGGTACATCGGAGACAGGGCTTTCGGATATTATTACGATAACGAGACCGAAGAGGAACGGAAGTACGACGGTTTTACGGTCATCTGCTATAAAGGCAGTACCGCCGAGGAGTACGCCAAGGACAACGGCTTCAAGTGTGTGTATATCAGCACAAAATCAAATCCCGCGTATTCCGTTTCCGTAAGCGGCGATAAAGCTACTTTCAACTGGACAGCCGTTGACGACGCGGAAAAGTACGGCGTAGCGTTCTTTATCGACGGAAAATGGCAGCTTGTGGCTCAGGGCGAGGAGACTTCGTATGTGATGAAGAATCTCAAAGCGGGAACGGAGTACAAGGCAGCAGTTATCGCAAAATTTGACGGCGAGTGGAACATGGACTTCTCGAATGCCGTCACGATAACGACCAAGTCCGCATATCCGAAAGTATCTTACGAGGTCAGCGGCAGGCAGTTCCGCCTGAAATGGAATCCTGTTGACGGGGCTGAAAAGTATGGCATAGCGTTATATCAGTCCGGTAAATGGAGAGTTAAAGCTCAGTTTACTAAAAATGTAACTGCATTTACTTCGCCAAAGATAAAACCGGGTTCTTATAAAATGGTAGTCTGTGCTAAGATAAACGGCGCGTGGGATACGGGCGATCTTAACAACAGGGCGTTCACCGTTACGATTGCGTGATACGAGTTCAAGCATAATGAAAACACCGTCAGTTTCTTCGGAGACTGACGGTGTTTTTGGTATGAGGTTTGATTATTTATCTTTCACGACTTAAACTGCCGAAAAGCTCCTTCAGCTTCGCCGACATAGCCTTGCAGGACGAAACAAGCCTCTCGTGATTATTTTCGATATACTCCGCGTCGTTATCCTTTGCGGCGGTCTCCAGCGCCAGTGCCTGCTTCGATATATCAGTAGCACCTAAGGATCGGGCATTGCTTTTGAGCGCATGGACTTTGATACGGTAATCGTTCAGTTTTCCCGCTTTATGCAGTTCGTCGAGCAGATCGGCGCTTTCGGCGCAGGATACGGCAAAGTCGGCGGTCATTTCAAGATAGAAATCCCTGTCGCCCATAAAGTATTCCATAGCGCTCTGCACATCGAGCCCGAGAGCGGTTAGCTTGTCAAAAACGTCGGCAGACTGTGCTTTTTCTGCGGAGGTATTGTTTTCCGCTGCGGCTGCCTCGTGATAAGCGCTTTCGGGGAGGTATTCCTCAAGCTGCCTTACCAACTGTCTGATCTCAATGGGCTTTGACAGATAATCCTTAAATCCCGCAGACAGATATGTTTCCCTTGCGCCGACAACGGCGTTGGCTGTCAGGGCGATCATAACGGTATGTTCGGGTATCAGCCCTTCCTCTTTCAGGCGTTTCAGGGTCTCGATACCGTCCATTCCGGGCATCATGTGATCGAGGAAGACGATATCGTACTCGCTGCGCTTCATCAGTTCGATCGTTTCTTCGCCCGACGCCGCCGTATCGGGCTTTATCTTGCAAAGCTTCATCAGATTGCGGGCGACTTTCAGGTTCATTTCGTTGTCGTCAACAATGAGTATCCGCGCCGAAGGAGCTTCGATCAGCGTGTCTCGCTGTACATGGTGAGAGCTTTCCCTGAGCCGTTTCTCGTAGTCGCCCACGGGCGTTTCGTCGGCTATCTGCTGTTTGATCACAAACGAGAATTCCGAGCCCTTGCCGTAGGTGCTTTTGACCGTCAGCCTGCTCCCCATAAGATTGAGAAGACTGGTGACGATAGACATACCGAGTCCCGTGCCCTCGATGCTGTGATTGCGGACTTCATCGAGTCTTTCAAAGGATTCAAACAGCTTATCCCTGTCTTCCTCCTTTATCCCGATACCCGTGTCCTTGACCGAAACGTGTATGTCTATATCCTCGCCGTTTCGCTGCTCCGTACCGATATCGAGCGTTACCGAGCCTTTTTCGGTATACTTCACGGCGTTGGTCAGCAGATTCATTATCACCTGCGAGAACCGCACGTTGTCGCCTATCATGGCGCAGGGCAGGTTCCCGTCCACATTTACCGAGAATTTCAGTCCCTTGGAATCGGCACGCTGTATGATGGAGTTCGCAAGATCGTTTATGAACGAAGCGGTGTCGTACTTTACGGTAACGATCTCCATTTTGCCGTCTTCGATCTTCGAGAAATCGAGTATGCTGTTGATCAGCGAAAGCAGAGTGTTTCCCGCAGAGCCGATGTTCTCGGCATACGAAAGGATCTCCTCGTCCGCGGATTCCCTGAGTATCATCTCGTTCATTCCGAGAACGGCGTTGATCGGCGTTCGTATCTCATGCGACATCTGCGCGAGGAAACGGCTCTTTGCGCGGCTTGCTATCTCATACTTCGTTACCGCCTTGACTTCCTCCGTAACATCGACGAATACGCAGATATAGCAGAATACCTCTCCGTAATTATCCTTGATGGCATTTAGCCTGACGGAATAGGCGTTGGTATGCTCCGTATTCCAAAGTCTCTCGTTATAGATCTCGTTCTCCGATCTTACGAACATTTTATCGGCGGCGCTTTCGGCGACATCAAAGAAGTCGGTAAGCGAATTGCCGCGCAGTCCTTCTTCCTGAGCGAGTTCCTCCGCGAAGCGATTTATCACAGCTGTTTTGTGGTCGGTATCAAATACGATAACGCCGGTCTCGATGAAGTCGAAAACGCGGTCTCTGATATTGCCCATGCGCAGATCGAAGGAACTGAGCTGCGAAGCGCCGTACCATATGACCATGACGCAGACAGCCGCTCCCATTCCCGAGGTAGGTATGGCGGTCTTTCCGAGTGCGGGCAAAAAAGTATCGGGGAAAGAGAAAAACAGCATCGTGAAATTCGCGACAAAGACCATCGCAAGAAAACGGTTCAGTCTCTTGGCCTTGTTGTTCTTTATCCACAGCAGCGCAAACGGTAACAGCACGATAAAAGTAAACGCGATATACACCCCGTGGAATGTTCTGTTGAACGAGCCCGCGGGATTCGCAAGCCATGTCGTCCAGCCGTTTTCCCTTATGTATATATTTACGTAATCCTGCGAGAAGATTATAAAATCGATTATCCCCATTATTACGGCAAGCAGACGGAAGATATTCTGCAAACGCTTTTTTGCGCCCGAGATATTTGTTATCAGGAAAGTCTCGGTGATAAGGAACGCATCAATGCCGATATCGCCTATACTTCGCAGCCGCGCACATACCGCAAAGTCTTCGCAGAAACCGATACACCCGAAGAATATGCACCAGACAGCGGCGCTTAACCCGCAGGAGAAAATATATGAACGGATACTTCCCGCGGCTTCACGATTTCGGAGGTAAAAGCTCGTCCCGCAGATACCCGCGACTGTTCCGATTATCAGTAGTATGCAGCTTATTGCCCACATTTGTTATCCTTACTCCTTGAAGCATGATATTATATGATAAAAGATATGCCTATCTGATTATTATAACATATATACCTTGTTTATTCAATATTAAAATATGAAAAAGATAAAAAACATTGTCCCGCTGTAAGGTTTGCCTATCGTGACAGTGATATCGCGAACAATAACCGCCCGACAGCAGATCCGTGCCGGGCGGTATCGTTTAGCTGACTACCTCCGCAGAGCTTCCGTTGATCGCGTCCTTTGTGATCGTGATACGGTTGTCGATGCGGTTTTTCAGCTCGTCAACGTGGCTGATTATTCCGATAAGCCTGCTGCTCTCGTTTGAAAGCTCTTCCAGCGCGTTCATTACAAGGTCGAGCGATTCCTCGTCCAGCGTGCCGAAGCCCTCGTCAACAAACATCGAATCGAGCTGAACGCCGCCCTTGTGAGACTGCACCTCCTCCGCAAGCCCCAGTGCAAGAGCCAGCGCCGCGAGGAAGGATTCTCCGCCCGAAAGCGTCTTGACATCGCGGGAGGTATCGTTCCAGTGGTCGAAAAGCTCCAGATCGAGCCCCGCCTTCAGATTTTTCTTGTCCTGAACGGCGGTTTTCAGCGAGTAGTGTCCGTCGGTCATCTGCATCAGCAGACGGTTGGCAAAACTAACCATTCCGCGGAAATTCTCCTGCAAAACGTATGTCTCGAATGTGACCCTGCTCTGTCCGCCCACATTGCCCGAGGCGGTCTTTTCCAGTTCCTCGACCATCGTGTACCGCCTGTCCGCGTCGGCGAGCGCTTCGCCCTTCTTTTTAAGCTCCTTTGCCGCCTTTTTGTTGTCGTTTATGCGGCTTATGACGTTGCCGAGCTCGGTCTCGATGCCGTTCCTGAGTTTTGTAAGCTCCTTTACGGCGGCGGATTTTTCTTTGAGCGCTTCGGGAGTTCCGTCAAAGTCGGGGTCGGCTTTGAGCTTTTCTGTCTCGCCGAGCGTGTCTTTCAAGGCTCTTTTGTCGGCGGCAAGAGCTTCGTTTATCTTTGCCGACGCTGCCGCGTTCTCCTTTTCCCGCACGGCGAGCTTTTCAAGTTCCTCCGTAAGAGCCTTCGTTCTGTCAACGCGCTTCTGCTCGTTCTTTACGGCTTTTTTAGCTTCTTCAAGAGCGGATTTGGCTTTATCTGTAAGATCGGCGGTCTTTTGCTCCGCGCCGTCGGTCGAGCCGTCGCCGAAGCGCTTTTCAAGCTCCCGAGAGAGCGTTTTTTCCATCTCGGCGCAGCGACCCTCGGCGGCGCTTATCTCGGAGAGCGATTCGCTGCAATTCCTGTCGGCAGCCGCTAACATATCTGCAAGCTTTTTAAGCTCCGCGTCGTTTTTTTTCGCCTTGCCGAGATCGTCGGCGCGTTCCTTTATGAGCGCCGCTTTTTCGCTTATTTCCTTTTCGAGCTCCCTTAGAGCCGCTTCAAGCTCTTCCGTGCTCTTTCGTGCGTTTTCCTCGATATCCTCGTGCGTTCCGAGAAGCTCGTCGGCTTTTTCGCCGAGATTCACCTTTGCTTTTTCGTACTCGCCGCCGAGCCGCCCCGCTTTTTCGCTTGCTTCGGAGCGCTTCTTTTCCGCTTCGCCGCGGAGGGCTTTTGCGGCGTTGAGCTGCAGCTCGGAGGGAACGTCGCTGCCGCGCAAGGCTATCTTCGGGTGATGCGTCGAGCCGCAGACGGGACATTCCGCGCCTTCCGTGAGACGCTCGCCGAGCACGCCTGCCTGTCCGCGCAGAAAACGGTCGTTGAGCGCTTCATATTCGCAGTTCTTCCGCTTGTAATCGCTGTCGGCTGCCTCGTATTCGGTACGCGCCTTTTCGAGCTTTTTAAGGTCAGCCGTGAGCTTTTTGCACTCGGCGATAAGCCCGTTGAGCGAGTTTATCTTCTTTTCGGCGTCGGCTTTTTTGCCGAGAAGCGCCGTGTGCTCCGCTCCGACGCCGTCAAGCTCTGCCGCACGCCTGCGGAGCTGCTCGGTCTCTTCGGCAAGCTCGCCGCGCTGATTTTCGAGCTTGTTTTTCTCTGCTTTATGCCTGTCATGAGTTTCGCGCTTGTTTTCGGCGTCCGTGCGGGCGTGGGCAAGCTGAGCGACCTTATCTGCAAGAGACTTCGCCTCGTCAAGCTCATGAGCCGCCTTTTCCTCCCGCGCCTTGCACCTTTCGAGAGCCGCCGCCGCGCCTTCGAGCGCTTTGCTTTCGGCTTCGAGCTTTTCACGCTCATCTTTCAGCTTTTCGCCGTCTGCTTTGAGCTTTTCCGATTCCGTTTCGCTTTTCTTTATATCGGCTTCAAGCTTTTCGGTATTATCGGCAAGCTCCGTAAGCTTTTTGTTACGATCCTCCGCGTGCTGCAAGCTCTTTACCGCCGATTCATATTTTGCCGCGAACGTCTTTTTTTCGTTTTCAAGCTGTGATTTGCGTTCCTCGCCGAGCGCTGCGAGCTTTTCGGTGATCTCGATGAGCTGCGCGGTGTTGGCGGCTTTGGCGTGTTCGTTTGCCGCCGCTTTCAGTGACGGCTCGTCGTCGAATTTTATCCATGCGGCGTCCGCGAGTATCTTCGTTTTTATGTCCTCGCGCTCGCCGAAGAGCTTTTTCTTTTCTTCGATAAGCCTGCTGCGGAGGGTATCGTATTTCTCGGTGCCGAACAGCGTTCTGAGCAGCGGCTCGCGCTCCTTCGACGTAGCGAACAGCAGTTTGAGGTAGTCGCCCTGCGCTGTCATCATGGTCTTGCAGAATTGCTCCTTGTCGAGCATGAGTATCTCGCTTTCGATCTTCTCGTTCGCACCCTTTTCAACGGTCTTTCCGTCGGGCAGAGTGAGCACGACTGACGCGGGGCTGTCGGTTGTGCCTTCTCCGCGCTTTTTCGCTCTTGTGTAGGCGGGCGAGCGCTTTACGGTGTAGTTTTTGCCTCTGCACTCGAATTCAAATTCAATGTAGGTCTCCTGCGCGGGGTCGGCGTATTTCGAGCGCATCATGTTTCCCTTGCGGTTGTCGCCGCTGAGTTCCCCGTAGAGAGCAAAGGTTATCGCGTCGAATATGGTCGTTTTGCCCGCGCCCGTGTTGCCGTTTATCAGGTAAAGTCCTCTGCTGCCGAATTCGGTGAAGTCTATCTCGCACTCGTCTATATACGGTCCGAACGCTTCCATTCTCAGTCTGATAGGTCTCATTGCTTTCCCTCCCTCAGCCCCATATCCTGTCTATCATTCCGCGCATATAATCGCGCTGCTCGGCGGACATATCCTTGCCGTTCGCTTCGGAGAAGAAGCCCTCGAAAAGCTCGAAGGGAGATACGCTGCGGACGGCGCTTTCCTCGTTTATCTCGATGGGAGCGCGTTCCTGCTCACTGACGTATTTCACGCTCATTATGAAAGGATACTGTGCCCGCAGGCGCTTTTGCGCGTCGGGAACACGTTCGGCGTCGGTAAGGTGTACCTCGACAAGATCGTCGGAGCTGCCCGACATTATCTCGTCAAAGCTGCCCTCTATGACGCGCATATCTCTTACGGGCGAAAGCTCACGAAGCGTGACCTTCACGGAAGAGCCTTTTTCTTCCATCTCGCAGACGGTAAGGCATTTTTTCTGCTCCGCTTCGGATATCGAGTATTTGAGCGGCGTTCCGCCGTATCTTATGCGGTCGCTCGTCATCCCCTGCGGCTTGTGCAGATGTCCGAGCGCCGCGTAATCGAAGTCCTTGTACACCTCCGCGGGAACGCCGTCGGTGCCGCCCACCGCTCCGCGCTCGGAATCGCTCTTTTCGCCGCCGTCAACGAACTGGTGCGAAATGATTATGTTTCTGCGGCTTTCGTCGATGTTCATGGCATTTATCGCCGTGCGTACCGCGGCGGCGGTGTCGGGGATCTCCGTTTCGGGGAAGAACCGCCGCGCTTCGGCAGCCCGCAGGTAGGGCAGCAGGTAGATATCCGCCTCGCCGTATTCGTCGCCGACGGTGAAGCGCTCGGCTCTGCCGTTATATATGGGCGAGAAGTGTATGCCGCTTTTGTTCATAAGACCCGCGCCGAAGGCTATGCGCTCGGGTGAGTCGTGATTGCCCGCGATGATGAACGTTTCGATCTCGCGGCGGGAAAGCTCGGTGAGGAATTCGTCGAGCAGCGTTACGGCTTCGACGGGAGGGGAGAGCTTGTCGTAAACGTCGCCCGCGATGATGACGAAGTCGGGATTTTCTTCGGCGATTATCTCGGTGATACGGTCGAGGATATACTTCTGATCCTCGATCAGCGAAAAGCCGCAGACCCGCCTTCCGAGATGAAGATCGGACAAGTGTATAAATTTCATAGATCGGACTCCTTTCCGTTGCATATATTATTTTATAATATATTATAGCATATCAACGTGCTTTTGTCTATTCCATTATATAAATACGCACGAAAAAATCTCTTCTTACTGCAAATTATAACGGTATCACCGAATACACAGGCAGACGCTTAAGTGAAAATGATAAATTTGTAAAAAATATTTGAATCTTTTTTCAAGGCGCTTTTTTCTAACCTGATTCTAACCTTTGCGGTTTATACTTGGGTACAGTTAAGGAAAACGCAGTTTACGGTCCGGTTTGAGGATAAGATCGTATAAGATCATGCAGAAGATCAAGCAAAACATGACCTTTCACGAGACAGGTCAAAATTACAGACAGGAGTGTTTTTTATGAAAGCAAGACTTACCATGAGGAAATTAACGGCGGCAGCGGCGGCGGTAACTATGGCGGGCAGCATGGTCTCGTTCGAGGCTTTTGCTTACAGCGACAGCGGCTCGTATGACAACAGCTTTAACTTTTCAAACAGCGGTATCAGCGCCAAGGACGATTCGGGCTCGGGCTACAAGATAAGCGGCACCGACCTTACCATAAACGCTGCTGGAACATACGTTGTCAGCGGCGAATGTATCGAAGGCAGCATCACGGTCAAGAAGGGCACGACGGGCGTAGTTCTTGTTCTTGACTCGCTTACCTTGACCAGCACCTCGACCGCTCCCGTTTCCGTAAACAAGGGCGCCGAAGCCGAAATAGTGATAAAGGGCAATAATACTCTCACCGATTCGGAAGACCCCGCCAATGAAAATTCGACCAACGAAACCATCGCCGAGGCTTTCGAGGGTGCGGGCATCAAGGTAAAGAGCGGCTCTTCGCTAACTCTCACGGGTACGGGAACGCTTACCGTTAACGGCAGCTCCTGCAAGAACGGCATAAAGGGCGGAGCTACCTCGACAGTGACCGTCGGCGATAGCGCAAATGATTCCTTCACACTGAATGTGAACGCCGCAAAGAACGCTCTCTCGGCGGACGGCGAACTTATAATCAACGGCGGTAAAGTTAATGTCACCTCCGCTGACGACGGCATAAAGGCTTCTCCCGACGACGGCGACACCGATTCAAAGGGAACTATCACGATAAACGGCGGAAATATCACCGTAAACGCTTCCGATGACGCTGTTCACGGCGAGCAGGTAAACGTCTTCGGCGGCGATCTGACCATCACGGCGGGCAACGACGCGCTCAAAGCGGAAAACGCTCTGACAGTCGGCAAAGATGACGGCAGCGGTCCCGATATCGACGTTAAAAAGTCTTACGAAGGCTTTGAGGGCGCTGCCATAACCCTTAAGGGCGGCAAGGGCAGCATCATCTCGTCCGATGACGGCATGAACGCGGCTAACGGCGATCTTAAAAATGTTACTTTCGAGCTGAATATTTCGGGCGGCGAATGGTACGTAAACGCCGACGGCGACGGCACCGACTCCAACGGCAATATGAACGTTTCCGGCGGATTTACCGAGATATTCGGAGCCGCGAACAACGGCAACGGAGCGCTTGACATCGGCGATTTCGGCTGCTCGCTGGTTTATACGGGCGGCACTGTTGTGGCGGTCGGCATGAACGGTATGGCAGTAGTTCCGACCTCGGGCAATTATATAGCGTTCGGTACGTCAGGCATGGGCGGCGGCGGATTCGGCAGACCGGGACAGGGCGGTCAGAGCAGCGGTTCTTCGTACAGCATAAGCAAGGGCGCTTCGATAGCCATAAAGGACAGCAGCGGCAGCACCCTTTATGAAGCTACTGCGGTAAAGAGCGCCAATCACATCGTATTCGCTTCCGATTCGCTCAAATCCGATGAGACATATACTCTCTATGTGAACGGTCAGAGCACCGCGACCGCTACGCTCACGGCAGGTACGGGACAGTCGCAGGGCGGTATGCCCGGACAGCCCGGTCAGGGCGGCGGTCAGCCGGGACAGGGAGGAGGACAGCCCGGACAGGGTGGTCAGCCTTGGCAGCCCTGGCAGCCGACCGATCCCACAAATCCTACCGACCCGACCGATCCCACAGACCAGACCGATCCCACAGACCCGACAGAGCCCACCGATCCGACAGAGCCCACCGATCCGACCGACCCCACAGAGCCTGAGGTAACAAACAAATATCCCGTTGTGAATTCGATAGAATACAGCGAGAAAACTCATCAGTTCAGGCTGCATTGGGACGCTGTTGACGGCGCTCAGAAGTACGGCGTAGCGGTATATCTTTCGGGCAAGTGGAAGGTAGCCGACGGCAATATCTCCGCTTCCACCACCACCTTCACTTCGCCGAAGCTCAAGGCGGGACAGACCTACAAAGTAGTAGTCTGCGCCAAGATAAACGGCGAGTGGGATAAGAGCAAGCTCGGCAGCAGAGCGTTTACCGTTACCGTAAAGTGACGTATGATAGTCTGAAATAATCACGCAACCCCTTCCGGCAGCATTGCTGTCAAATATCAAAAAGAGCAGCCTCTTGTGCTGCTCTTTTTTGGTTCTGACGATACGGGCAAATTATATACGAACGGGAAAGCTTTGTCGTCATTTTCTGAGCGAACGTGTCATCACAAGCCTCAAACTTGACAAAACATTTCTCTTGTGTTAAAATATGAGTAGATTAGGAGCATTCAGCCGTGAGATCGTGCGCTAAAAAAGCGTAAGTGATTAAATTGCGAAAATGACAAAACTGTCACCCGAAAATTCACCGGGCTGTCATTTATCCGCGTTATAATATATTTCGGAAAGCAAAACAAACCAAAGCAATAAAGGAGATACGATCATGGATATAAAAATCATTTTTCGGATATTAATAGCTCTGATTTGGCTGGGATTGGGCATCTTCCAGATCGCCGCAAAAAATATGATAGCTTCGGGCATCATCTCGATCGTCGTGGGACTGGTATTCGCGTTCGACGCTTTCAGACAGATCAAAAAGAAATAACGCGGCGGACAAAAGGAGAACAAAATGAAAAAAATGCTGGAGATAAGGTCGCTTAAGGCTTGGTACACCCCCGAAAAGCCCGTACTCAAAGGGCTCGATCTCGAACTGAACGAGTACGGCGTCGTCGGGCTTATCGGGCTTAACGGCGCGGGCAAGACGACGCTTATGAACATTATCTGCGGACTGCATAAGGGCTTTGAATGTGACGAAATGCTCATGAACGGAAAAAGCTTTTCGTTCGGGGACAAGGCGTTCAAAAAAAGCCGCTATATCGTCTTTTCGGAGGACGAATCCTTCGGGTATTTCAGCTTCGACGAATACTTGGCCTACGTTTTCGGCTGCTACGGCAAGACCCCCGACAGCGGCTATATCGACGAGCTTGTCGAGAGGTTCGGCTTCGGCGAATACCGTTCGATGCTGATAAAAGACCTTTCGCTCGGCAACAGGCGCAAGGCATACCTGATAACGGGTTTCGCGCTTCAGCCCGAGCTGCTTCTGCTCGACGAGCCTGTCAACGGGCTCGACTTCACAAGCACCGAAACGCTCTACTCGCTGATCGCGGGCTACAAGAAATTCGGAACGGTGCTGTTCTCGTCGCACATACTCGAAAGCGTGACGCTCACCTCCGACAAGGTGCTCGTGCTTGAAAACGGCGTTATATCGAAGACCTACTCGGGCAGCGAGATAAACGCGGAAAACATAAGAGCCTCGCTCGGAACGGAGGAGGCGCAGGGTAATGTATAAGCTTCTTTCAAGAAAGCTGCTCGGAGAGAAGTATTCGGGTGCGGTAAAGACCATTGCGATCGCGGCGGTCATCGGATTCTCGCTGCACTCTATGGGGAAGACCATACCTCTCGCGCAGAGCGTGCTGATACTCACGGGAATAGTCTATTCGGGCATGATCGTGATTCAGGTGCTTTCATCAAAGGACAACGCACGCTGCCTGAGAGGGCTCTTCGCGATGCCCTGCGATGAAAAGCGCACGCTTTGGGAATACGCCGCGGCTGTCGGGGCTTACACGCTCTTCACCAAGACATCTCTGCTTGCGGCGCTGCTTTTCGCTTTTGTAAAGCTGACTCCGTTTGATATACTTCTTTTCGCGCTGAGCCTGATCTATGCGCTGTTCGGCGGTATGGCGGCTTTCGCGGAATACCGCAAAGCTCCGTACATTTCGGCTCTGATAGTCGGCGGAGGCGCTGCGATGGCGTTTCTGCTCCCGAAGGGACTTGCGGCTGCGGCTGTTCTCGCGGCTGCGGACATTGTAACGATCGTGATATTCTCCGTTCAGCCGTTTGAGAGATTTTATTTGGAGCCTTCGTCAGGCGTGAAAGCTCCCGTGCGCCGCGGCAAGCCCAAAATGCTGCTGCTTCGCTACATCGCACGGTATATGCTCGAAAACAAGAATTATATCGTGAGCAGCATAGTTATCATTGCCGCGGGCTGCATATTTTCGGTAACGCTGGAAAAACAGGGACTTCACATGGGCTGCGGAATTGGTCTTGCGATGGTATCGCTGAACACGCCGCTTGCCACGATCGTAAGCTCGAACAGGGGGCTCAAAAAGAAGCTCGACGCTCTCCCCGATGCTACGCGCAGCTTTTTCGTTCCTTACGGACTTGTGCTGTTCGGGTTTTATGCGATATCAAACGCGGTGTTCCTGACGGCGTTCTCGGTAGCGGGCGGCATGGTCGGCGTGAAGGGCTTGATTATGGCGCTGCTGTTCGCCGCCGAGACCTCGGTATTTGTCCCGCTGCTTGAAAACAAATTTACCGTTACAAGCTGGAAGACCGAGCCCGATCTGTGGCGCAACCCGCGGAAATACATCATTCCCGCAGGTCTGATGCTTCAGGGCGCTCTGATATCCATGCTATAACAATTATAAAACGGACAGTACGGCACAGACGGTGTGCGGTGTTGTTCGTTTTTTTGTACCGATAAAAAGAAAGAAGCACTGCAAAAGCAATGCCTCGGTATGGTATTTATTTGAACAGCACACTGTCGTCCGTGA
>JAILFF010000172.1 GCA_024697705.1 Ruminococcus sp. | reverse complement strand
TGTTGTCATAAACGGTGATCTCCCGCGAGATGTCCTCTTCCTTTACGTACACGGGGAACGTCGCCCGACAGCCGCTTTGCGGTTTAAGCGTAACGTAGTCGCGCCCCTTGTCGCCGTATTCCACGCGAGCCTCGCGCACCTCGCTGTTCGGGTCAACGATATCTCTGTCCCGCAGATAACCGAACGCCCAGTTGTAAAGGTTGATATGATCGACCATATTGTAATACACGGTATCGTAAGCAAAGACCGAATCGGAATTTTCATAGCCCTTCTGATAGTCCTTTTCGAGCTTCTCTATCGGAGCGCCCATCGTCACTATCATGTAGCGGCTGCCGTCAAGCACCGCGTAGGTGGCAAGGCATCTGCCCGCCGATTCGAGAGTACCCGTCTTTATGCCGCAGCAGTAGGAATAGTAATATCCCGACGTAGCGTCGAGCATCTCGTTCGTGCTGTTGACGCGCCACTCGTCGTCCGTGTGAACGGAGGTCGGGGTCATGTAGTAGTAGCTCATGCCGACAAGCTCGCGGAAGATGTCGTACTCTTCGATGGCGTACATACAAGCCTTTGCTATATCCCGACAGGTAGAGTAATTATTGTCTCCCGAAAGCCCGTGAGCGCAGGAAAAATGCGAGTCCTTCATGCCTATCCGCGCAGCTGTCTCGTTCATTTTATCGCAGAATTTGTCGATACTGCCGCACATACCGTAGGCGATAACATTCGCCGCGTCGCAGGCGGAGGGGATAAGCAGCGCCGCAAGAAGATCGTAGCAGTTGACCTCCTCATCGGGATAGATATCGGCTATCGAAGCGCCCATTTCCCACAGACCGTCGAAATATTCGGGCGGCGCGGAGTATTTCACCGCCTCCATAGCGTGCTTGTCGCCGTCGAACTCGTCAAGCAGGACTATCGCGGTCATTATCTTCGTAAGCGACGCGGGAACGCGCTGCTTGTCGCTTTTTACGTCGATGATAACGTCGCCCGTATCCATATTGAGCATATATGCCGAGTCCGAATAGAGATCGAGCCCGATATAATTGCCTTCGTCGTCAACGCCCTTAACAGGCTCGAAGTTGAATGCGGAAGCCGTCACGCCCGCCATACAGCCGACCGCGATAACGCCCGCGCAGACCGCAGCGGTTATTTTCCGCATGATTATTTTCAGCAAATGATTTCACCCTCTTTCTTTCAGAGAATATCTCAGCCGCGGACGGAAAACTGCTTTTCCCTTCCGCGCTTTTCGCACTCTCCCAGCCTTTCAAGATACAGAAGTATGCTGACAGCCCGCTGCGCACAGCCGTAACAGACCCCCGCCGCCCGCGCAAATTCCTTTATCGTGAACTGCGAAGAAAGCCCCGCGGGTATGAATTTATCGAAATCCTCGGGCTTGTCAAAGGATATCTCTTCGATAAGCCTTGCGGGAACGCGGTCGCTGCGGTGAGAGCCTCTTTTGCCGTCACGCGAACGCCGCCCGTCCCTTAAGCGCTGCTCCTGTATTTCAAGCATTATCAGACGCAGATGGAAACGCGGGTTGTCGAGCGTATACTTGATCTTTATCAGCTCATAGACCGCTTCGACGGGCTTTACCCGCTTGGGGCTGCGGCGCGGCTTGGTCGTCTCGCCCGTGTCGGGGTCGATCCACGAAAGATACTTCACCGCCGCCATCGGGTAGACCACCGTAACGTCAGTATAGTCGAGCAGCTGTTCGAGCTTCGGGCGAAGCGGCGTAAAGCTGCCCGTCTGTATCTCGTAAATGCGTTCATTGCGGAAAACGTCCGCGACAAAGCTGCCGACAGGGACTTCGTGGAACTGCTCGTCGGGCTCGATGTAGCGTTTCAGCACCGCGTGGAGCGTTTTCTCCGCGAGAGTGCCTATCCCGCCCGAATATTCCCTTACGGCGGCAGCTCGGCAGGCGGCTTCAAAGGCTTCGGCTCTTTCGCTGTCGGTCATGGCAGCCGCTCCCGCTTATCAGGTAATGCTGTCGATCGTCAGCTTGTTGTAGGTGTCGGAATAAACGATGTCCATAGCCGCCATCGTATCCTCGTAGACCTGCTTGAAGGTCGGGGTGTCGTATTCGTTTATCATCCGGTCGATGTTTTTGTCGATGTAGTCCATGTCAACTGGATTTCTCTTGATAATGAACCAGCCGTACAGATCGCTCAGAACAGGCTCGTCAACGACTTCGTTCTCTTTGAGCTTGAACACCGCTTCGAGGTATTCGGGCACGAAGGAGGTCTCGTGAGTTACATAGTAGCCCTCGGGATTGGACTCCATACCCGGATCCCAGCCGTATTCCTTGAGCATTTCCTCAAAGTCCGCGCCGTTCTTGATCTTTTCGAGAACTTCCTTGGCAAGCGCCTCGGACTTCTTCTTTACCTCCTCCTGCTTTTCCTCGTCGAGAGCATTGAAAGCCTTCTTCTTGGCGTTGCTCTTCTCGCTTAAGGAGTAGCTGTCGTAGTTTTCGAGGTCGGTGGCGTCGGTTATCTCAGCCTGGCACTCGTAGGGAATAAGTATCGAGCGCACGCAGGCGTATTTGTCGGTGTCCTTGACTATCTTGCGGAAATCGTCCTTGCTTGTGGCATACTTGCCGCCCTCAACGAAGAGCGAAGAGGTCTTTTCATAGAGCTTAGCCTGTTCGAGCATTTTCTTTGCAACGTCGAGGGTAAGGCTCGACTCGGCAAGCGCCTTGGCAAGCTCTTCCTCGCTGCCCGCCTGCTCTACAAGAGCATTGTATGTATCCATTGCGGCAGCCTTGTCCTCGTCGGTAAGCGTGATGCCGTTTTCATCGGCAAGGCGGTAGGAGACATAGTCCTGCATGATCTTCTGGATAACGGTGTCCAGAAGCATCTCAAAGCCGTTTTCGGTAGCTTTTATCGATTCAAGCGTAGCGCCGTAGGACTGCGTGAGCTGAGTGATAGTGCCGAAATAGTAGTATCTGAAGGTATCGAAATCAATGTCTCTGCCGTCGATGGTGAGCATTACAAGGTCTTTTGTATCGACTTTTGCGCCGTCGATGGTAAGTCCCGGTTCGGAGGAAGCCGCAGCGTCGGCACTGCTGTCTGTTGAGGAGCTGCTGTCCGAACTGCTGCTGTCCGCAGCGGAATCACCGCTGTTATCAGCCTGACTTGACGAAGAGCTGTTGTCGCTGTCGTTTTTGTTGTTGGGTTCCTTTTCGGAACAGCCGCAGAAGGCAGCTCCGCAAATAACGAGCGCGGTAAATGCCGCTAATAATTTCTTTAACATAAATCTTTCCTTTCCAATAATAGGGGGCTGAAACGCCCGTTTTACGAATGAGAGAATTGAAAATTCATTCGGTTATAAATCCCGAAGCGGCATCGTGAAGCTCGATAAAAGGGTTTTCCTTTAAGGATTCCCCGGTGCCGCAGTTCGTTATGTTAATTTTGCCGATACCGGAATTGCCGTATCCGTCGATAAGCTCCAATATGCGGTAAATCACGTCGGCGGTCACGGAATAAAGCTCGTCCTCCCTGTTATCGGCGCTGCTGCATAAAGCACGCTGCACGCAGGAGTTCTGTATATCCCCGACCGCTGTCAGAAAAGCCTTCTGAAAATCGTTCATGGGGCTTATTTCTTGCCGTTCTTTTTATCTTCCAGTTTCTGACGGTGGTGAGCCAGCTTCTTCACGGCGTAATCAGCCTTGATATCCTGTTTGCCGCGCTCGATGGCAAGCGCGTTGTCGGGAACGTCCTTTGTGATAGTCGAGCCCGCCGCCGTGTAAGCGCTGTTTCCGATCTTCACGGGAGCGACAAGGTTGGTATTGCAGCCGATAAACGCATTGTCGCCTATGACGGTGCGGAACTTCTTCTCGCCGTTGTAGTTGACCGTAACTACGCCGCAGCCGAAGTTGACATTCGCGCCAACGTCCGAATCGCCGACATAGGTAAGGTGAGCCACCGCCGTATATTCGCCGATAGTGGAATTTTTTATCTCGACAAAATCGCCGATCTTAGCGCCGCGCTTGATGTGGCAGCCGGGACGAACCTGAACGAAGGGACCTATCTTCACATCGTCGTCGATGACCGAATCGAACGCCTGTACGTTGTTGAGATCAACGCCGCTGCCGACGGTGACGTTTTCGAGGATACAGTTCCTGCCGATAACGCAGTTCTCGCCGATAACGGTGTTCCCGCGAAGCTCCGTACCCGCGTGAATTACGGTGCCGCGCCCGATAGTCACCGCTCTGCCGACAGAAACTCCATCGGTGCAGGTGAACTCGATGCCGTTATCAAGGTGCCTGCCGATTATTTCCATGCGTGCGATGTTGTTAAGCTCCAGCAGAGCGCGGCGATCGTTGGCACCAAGCACCACGCTCGGATTGCAGGAAGTGAAAGCGCCGACAGTTCTGCCCTTTTTCAGCAATATCTCGATGCAGTCGGTGAGGTAATACTCGCCCTGCGCGTTGTCGGTGGTTATTTCGCCCAGCGCTTCGAGAAGGTCGGCAGTCCCGAACCAGTAGCAGCCGGAATTCACTTCGTTTACGGCAAGCTGTTCGGGAGTGCAGTCCTTGTGCTCGACGATAGCTTCAAAGCCGTTCGCGCCGCGTATGATCCTTCCGTAGCCCTTCGGGTCGTCGATCTTCGCGGTAACGACCGTGACGGCGCTGCCGGTGCTTGTATGCTCGTCAAGGGCGCTGTTAATGGTCTCCGCGTCGATGAATGGCGCGTCGCCGTTTAAGATCAGCACGTTTCCGCCCGCGTTTGCTTTAAGAAATTCCTCGGTCATCATCACGGCGTGACCCGTGCCGAGCTGCTCCGCCTGCAAAACGGCGGTCACCTCGGACTTAGACTTTCTTGCGGCTAAGTATTCGTCGATCTTTTCGGCGCAGAAGCCCTTTACCACGCAGAGCTTTTCAAGCCCCGCGCTCTCACAGGCTGAAATGACCCATTCGAGCATCGGCTCGCCCAGCACATTGCAAAGCACCTTGGGGCTGTCGGATTTCATTCGTTTACCCTGTCCTCCCGCGAGGACTACGGCTATGTTGTTCATACTTTCACTCCTACTTAAATCTATCATTAAATCGTCACAATACCCTTATTACGAATTACGCCGCCGCGTTTTACCGCAGCGGCATAATCATTTCGGGAAAGTACACCCGGTGCGATTCGAACGCATGGCCTTCAGAGTCGGAGTCTGACGCTCTATCCAACTGAGCTACGGGTGCATATCGGAACGCCCGCGAACGAGCGTCCGTTTTTAATAACTAAATATCATAAAACAGCGCGATACGAGAAAATATCATAAATCCCGCAAACACAAACGAAATAACGAATGACACTGTCGCGCCTTTTGAGTATTCTTTTTTTAAGCGAAAACCTATTGCAGTAAATGCAGCAGCAAACGCGAAAGCTGCAAGGGGATATACTCCTGTAAAGAAAACCGCCGCTGCAAAAAATTCTATCACCTGATCTTTGAGCCGCAAGGCAGCGACTGATCCGGGAATACCACAGCCGCACCGCCGTCGGGAGTGTCGGCAGCGAGTATCATTCCCTGCGATTCAACGCCGCAAAGAGTAGCGGGCGCAAGATTCGCCACGATGATGACCTTCTTGCCTACTAAATCCTCGGGCTTGTACCACTGAGCGATACCCGAAACGACCTGTCTGCCGCCTGTCTCAGCTCCGCTGAGACCACCGTCATCAAGCTGCAAGCAAAGCAGCTTCTTGCTCTTCTTAACCTTTTCGGCAGACTTGACAAGCGCCACGCGCAGGTCAGCCTTTGCAAAATCGTCTATCGTGATCTGCTCGGCAAGCTCGGCGGGAGTGAACTCCGGCTCTTCGGGCTGTGGAGCGTTGTTCTTGATTATCTCGTTGAGCGCCTCGATCTCCTTGTCAACGTCGATACGCGGGAAGATGATAGCTCCCTTGTGTACGGTAACGTCGGCAGGAAGTACGCCGAATTTTCCGGCTGCTTCGTAGGTCACGTGCTCCGCCTTAGCGCCGATCTGCTCCCAAACCTTCGGCATATCGGTAGGCATGAACGCCGAAAGCAGCGTCGATACAACGCGGATAGCGTCAAGCAGATTGTAAAGCACCGTCGCAAGACGAGCTTTTTTGCTCTCGTCCTTGCCGAGTACCCACGGTTCTGTCTCGTCGATATACTTGTTCGCCCTGTCAACGACCGTGAAGATCTCTTCGAGAGCGTTTTTCAGGCGGGTCTCGTCAACACAGACATCGACCTTTTCGCGCAGACCCTCGACCGCCGTGATAAGCTCATTATCAAAATCGCCCGCTTCGCGCTCGGTCGGCAGAGTTCCGCCGAAATATTTGTCAGCCATTGCAACAGTTCTCGAAACAAGGTTTCCGAGACCGTTTGCAAGGTCGCTGTTTATTCTCTTTATCATGATCTCGTTCGAGAAGCTGCTGTCAGCGCCGAGTGCCATTTCGCGCAGAATGTGGTAGCGGATAGTGTCCGCGCCGTATCTTTCGCCCAGCAGGAACGGATCGACCACGTTGCCGATGGATTTCGACATCTTCTGTCCGTTGAAGGTTATCCAACCGTGAACGGCAAGATGCTTCGGCAGCGGCTGTTCAAGAGCCATAAGAATGGCGGGCCAGATTATCGCATGGAAACGCATGATGTCCTTAGCCACCATGTGAACGTCGGCGGGCCAGTATTTATCGTAATCATTGTAATGATCGTTCTTAAAGCCCAGTGCGGTGCAGTAGTTGGAAAGCGCGTCCACCCACACATACACAACGTGCTTGGGGTCGAACGTTACGGGGATCCCCCATGTAAAGGACGTCCTCGAAACGCAGAGGTCTTCAAGACCGGGCTTGATGAAGTTGTTGACGAGCTCGACGGCGCGTGTTTTCGGGCGCAGATAGTCGGTCTCGGTCAGCAGCTTTTCGATGCGCTCGGCAAAGGGAGACATCTTGAAGAAGTAAGCCTCCTCCTCTGCTTCGACAACAGGGCGGTGACATTCGGGGCAGCAGCCGTTTTCGTCAAGCTGGCTCTCCGTCCAGAAGCTCTCGCAGGGGGTGCAGTATTTGCCCTTGTACGAGCCCTTGTAGATATAACCGCGGTCGTAAAGCTCCTTGAAGATCTTCTGAACAGCTTCAACATGGTAATCGTCGGTGGTGCGGATATATCTGTCGTAGCTGATGTTCATATATTCCCACAGCTTCTTGAAGCCCGCGACCTTTTCATCGACGTATTCCTTGGGTGTAATGCCCTGAGCCTTAGCCTTTTCCTCGATCTTCTGACCATGCTCGTCGGTACCGGTAAGGAACATCACGTCGCAGCCCTGCATTCGCTTATACCTCGCGATAGAGTCGCACGCGACTGTGGTATAGCAATGACCGATATGCGGTTCGCCCGAGGGGTAATATATCGGCGTTGTAATGTAAAACTTTGACATCTCTCATCATTCCTTCCGTTTTGCAGATATTTGCACAAGCGGTCAAAGCCGCCGTACCTTTTTATTATAGCGCATAATTCCCGATTTGTCAAGTATTTTTTTTAAATAGGCACACAAAGCCCGCAAATGCCGCAAAGCGGGGACAAAACCCGATCCGGCAGGGAGCTCCCCGCCCTCATCTGCGCGTAACACAAGATTTTTCGCCGTGCAGGGCTTGCTATATTTCCGAAGATGTGATATACTTATAATTGACGAAAAACGCCGGCGCCGTCCGCGCCGACTGTTATTATTTCAGCTGCTTAAAAACAGCAAACGAGGTTTTTATGAAGGAAAAGATCGAACAATTGCTGAAAAAATACCGCAGGATCATATCATATGTTATTACCTCCTGCTTTACCGCGCTGATAGAGCTTGTGGCAGGTCTTGCGATGATAAAACTATTCTCATTTCCGACGGTCGCCGCGAACACCGTCGGCATAATCATCGGCTCTTTGGTACATTACCTGCTGATAACAAATAAGGTTTTTAAAAAAAAGACCGACTTCAAAACGGCTGCCGTCTATCTTACTACTTTCCTTATCGGTATGCTGCTGCAAAATACCGTCATCTATTTTTCCGACAAGCTGCTGAGCCAATACCTTAAAACCGACCTCAGCTACACATTATCAAAGGGGCTTTCGCTTGCCGTTTCGTTCATAATAATGTATCAGCTGCGAAAGAAGCTGTATTCAAAGTTAGGGAGGGATCTCAATGAATAAAATATTCGCCTGTCTGCCTTGCTATAACGAAAGCGAGAATATCGTTCAGCTCATCACCGAATGGCTCGGGCAGGGCGACGCACTCGCGGAACTGGGCTACGAACTTACCGTTGTCGCCATCGACGACCGCAGCACCGACGACACCTTCGATAAAATGATGTCAATGAAAAAACAGTACCCCGATAAGATCACCGTGCTGCGGCACAAGAAGAATCTCAATCTTGGCGGCGGCGTAACGACGGCGTTTACCGTTTTCAACCGCAGGTGCGGCAGGGGCGACCTCTGCGTGCTGATGGACGGCGACAACACCCACGACCCCGCATACATAATCCCGATGATAAATAAGCTGAAAAGCGGCGCCGACTGCGTGATAGCCTCGCGCTACTGTAACGGCTCGGAAGTGGTCGGAGTCCCCTCCTACCGCAGATTTCTAAGCGACGGCGCGGGCGTGTACTATTCGATGATGCTCCGCGTGCCTAATGTCCGCGATTACACCTGCGGCTACCGCGTTTACACCTACGACATTATCGACAAGGCTTTTGAGCGCTACGGCAGGAAGTTCGTCGAGAAAAAGACCTTTGCCTGCATGATGGAAGTGCTTTACAAGCTGTACCGCGCAGGCGCAAGGTTCGGCGAGGTACCGTTCACGCTGCGCTACGATCAGAAGCAGGGCACCAGTAAAATGCGTGTGCTTAAGACCATAAAGGACAGTCTGCTGACGGCGCTTTCGCTGCGGCTGACAATAAAATAACACGGTGAATATATGAAAATAATGCTGATATTCGGCACCAGACCCGAAGCCATAAAAATGTGTCCGCTTGTTCTGGAGCTAAAAAAGCGGCAGGACACCGAAACCGTGGTCTGCGTTACAGGGCAGCACCGCCGAATGCTCGACGCGGTGCTTGACATCTTCGGCGTTGTTCCCGATTACGACCTTGACATAATGAAGGAGCGGCAGACGCTCTTTGACATAACAACTATAATTTTGCGGCGAATCGAGGAAGTGCTTGACAAAGAAAAGCCCGATGTGCTGCTCGTTCACGGCGACACGACCACGGCTTTTGCGTCGGCGCTGGCAGGATTTTACAAGCAGATACCCGTAGGTCACGTCGAGGCGGGGCTTCGCACCTACGATATCTACTCGCCCTACCCCGAGGAATTCAACCGTCAGGCGATAGACATAATAAGTGCCTACTGCTTTGCCCCGACGGAGGTGAGCCGCGAAAATCTGCTGAAAGCCGACGCTTCGTCGCGGCGGAAGGTGTACGTCACGGGGAACACGGTCATTGACGCGATGAAATACACACTGAGAAAGGATTATTCCTCGCCCGTAACGGAATGGGCGGGCGATTCGCGGCTGATACTTCTGACCGCCCACCGCCGCGAAAATCTCGGCAAGCCGATGGAAAATATGTTCCGTGCGGTGCTTCGCGTTATCGAAGAAAACCCCGACGTGCGGGCGGTCTATCCGGTTCATCTGAACCCCGCAGTTCGTGAAACGGCGGACAGGATACTCGGCGGCTGCGACAGGATAAAGCTTATCGAGCCGCTTGATGTTGTGGATTTTCACAATCTGATGAGCCGCAGCTATATCATACTGACCGATTCGGGCGGGATCCAGGAAGAAGCGCCGGGCATGGGCAAGCCTGTGCTTGTCATGCGCGACACTACCGAGCGACCCGAGGGCATTGCAGCGGGAACGCTTAAGCTTGCGGGAACTAACGAAGAAACGATATACACCGAATTCACGCGGCTTTTGCGCGACCCGAAGGAATACAGGAAGATGTCGGAGGCGTCGAATCCGTATGGCGACGGTCACGCCTGTGAAAGAATTGCGGATATACTAACAAAACAAAGCTAAAAAAGCCCGCGTTTTTTGCGGGCTTTTTCTTATTCGGTTATCTCATATTTTCCGACCAGAAGCGTCGCAACATTTCCCGATACCTGAAAAGCACCGCTCGAAATATTCGCGGCTGTCTCTTTCCCCTCGGCGTCGGTTATCACACACCTGCACGGCGCAACCAGCGTCATGAACGGTGCATGGTCGGCAAGCACCGCAAATTCGCCCTCGACTCCGCGCAAAACGATCTTCTGCGCTTCGCCGTCGAATTTTCTTCCGTCGGAGGTCGAGACCGCAAGCCTGAAAACGGCAGCCATTATTCCGCCGCCTTTCCGCGCTCAACTACCTCGTCGATCGTGCCCGCATACAGGAACGTGCTCTCGGGAACGTCGTCGTGCTTGCCCTCGCAGATCTCCTTGAAGCCGCGGATAGTCTCGGCAAGCGGCACATAAACGCCCTCGATACCCGTGAACTTCTCGGAAACCGTGAACGGCTGCGACAGGAAACGCTGTATCTTACGCGCACGCTGAACAAGCATCTTGTCCTCGTCGGAAAGCTCGTCCATACCCATGATCGCGATGATGTCCATTAAGTCCTGATAACGCTGAAGCACGCGCTGTACTTCCTTCGCGACTGCGTAATGCTCCTCGCCGACGATCTCGGGAGAAAGAATACGGCTCGTCGATTCAAGCGGATCGACGGCGGGATAAATACCCTGCGAAGCAATTCCACGCGAAAGAACCGTCGTCGCGTCAAGGTGAGCGAACGTCGTCGCAGGCGCGGGGTCGGTAAGGTCGTCGGCGGGAACATAGACCGCCTGAACGGACGTTATCGAACCGCGCTTGGTCGAGGTGATCCTCTCCTGCAAAGCGCCCATTTCGGTAGCAAGCGTCGGCTGATAACCAACGGCGGAGGGCATACGTCCGAGCAGCGCCGAAACCTCCGAGCCTGCCTGCGTGAAACGGAAGATATTGTCAATGAAGAGCAGAACGTCCTGTCCCTCGCTGTCGCGGAAATATTCCGCCATCGTAAGACCCGAGAGCGCAACTCTCATTCTCGCCCCGGGCGGCTCGTTCATCTGTCCGTAAACGAGCGTGGTGTTCTGCAAAACGCCGGATTCCTTCATCTCGTTGTAAAGGTCGTTGCCCTCACGGGTACGCTCGCCGACGCCCGTAAATACCGAAAGACCTCCGTGTTCCTTTGCGATATTGTTTATAAGCTCCATTATAAGAACAGTTTTGCCGACGCCCGCGCCGCCGAACAGACCTATCTTACCGCCCTTTGAATAGGGGCAGAGCAGGTCGATCACCTTTATGCCCGTTTCGAGTATCTCCATCGAGCTTGAAAGCTCGTCGTAATCGGGGGCAAGGCGGTGAATGTTCCATTTTTCGGTGTTTTCGGGGTCGGGCATATCGTCAACAGCCTTACCCAGAACATTGAAGATGCGTCCAAGGGTCGCTCTGCCGACGGGAACCTGAATAGGATTGCCCGTGTCGATGACCTCGGTGCCGCGTCTTAAACCGTCGGTCGATGCCATAGATATGCAGCGCACGGTGTTATCGCCGATATGCTGCGCGACCTCGACGGTCAGCTTTTTATCGGTATCTATTTCAAGCGCATTGAATATCGCGGGCAGCTCGCCTTCTTCAAAGCGAACGTCCACGACAGGTCCCATGACCTGCGCCACAATTCCTCTGGAAACAGCCATAAATAAACATAGCTCCTTATTCTATATTAGCGAAAAAGTTAATAGTTAAAAGTGAATAGTGAATAGTTAAGGTGTTCGCTTCGCTCACTGATTTAAAATTTGCGCCGACTGCATGAACGATTTCATGCCTGCTCCTTAACTGTCCACTGTTCACTGTTCACTTTTTTCAGTTTTCTCCCGCGCCCGCGACTATCTCGGTGATCTCCTGCGTGATTATCGACTGACGTGCGCGGTTGTATTCGAGCTTAAGATCGTCTATCATCTGCTGGGCGTTCTTGCCCGCGTTGTCCATCGCCACTCGCCGCGCCGCTACTTCCGAAGCAAAGCTCTCGCGGACGAGCGCCGTCAGCATACCCGTGATGTAATCGGACATGAATGTGTTCATCACCTTGTCCTCGTTCGGCTCGAATTCGGTCGTTCCTCCGGAGTCCTTTTCCGAGCCCTTTTCGAGCGGGAAAAGCCTTACTATGCGCGGCTGATGAGTCATCATGTTGATGTACTCGGTGCAGAGCACCTCCACGCAGTCGGTCTCGCCCTCCGCAAAGGCGCGGCAGAGCTTGTCGGAAAGCTCCGAAGCGTTCTCGAACGAGAAATTCTCCGCCGAAGCGTAGCCGCCCTCGCAGCCCAGCTTGTCGCAGGCTTTCTTGCCGATGGGGATAATCTCGGTACCCTTAGTGTCCTCGTTATCCCTCAGCGTGCGGAAGATACCCGCGTTGTAGCCGCCCGCAAGACCTCTGTCACCCGCAACGACGATGAGTATGCGCTTGGCAAAAGGCTCCTCGGGCTTGCGCAGATATTTATTGCTGCGGCAGCCCTCTTCGGCGGCAAGTCTGCGGATAATATCTCCCGCAGCCTCCGCGTAGTCGTTGGCGGCGTTCATGGCGTCGTTCGCCTTGCGTATCTTCGACGAAGCCACGAGCCCCATTGCTTTCGTAAGGTGAAGTGTTGAATCTATGCTTCGTATGCGCCCTTTAAGCTTTTTGATATCTGCGCCCAAAGCCTATCACCTACCCATTCTTTCAAGGGCTTTCTTGATGCCTTCCTCGTCCTCTTTATCGTAGAAGCCGTTTTCGAGCCTTTCGAGCAGCCCGGGGAACTCGCCTTCAAGCAGAGCGTAAAGCTGAACCTCGTATTCCTCGACATCGCTTACCTCGATGTTGTTCAGATAGCCGTTGATAACAGCGTAAACAATGGCGATCATGCAGCCGGGGCGAACGGGGGAATTTCTGCCCTGCTTAAGCACGGCAACTATCCTGTCGCCCAATGCAAGACGCGCCTTTGTATCGGCGTCAAGGTCGGAACCGTACTGCGCGAAGGATTGCAGCTCTCTGAACTGCGAATAGAGCAGCTTTAAGGTACCCGAGACCTTCTTCATGCCCTTGAGCTGTGCCGAACCGCCGACACGGCTTACCGAGATACCGGGGTTTATCGCGGGGATAACGCCCGAGTGGAAAAGCTCGGTCTCTAAGAAGATCTGTCCGTCGGTTATGGAAATTACGTTTGTAGGGATATATGCCGAAACGTCGCCCGCCTGCGTTTCAACGATAGGCAGCGCCGTTATCGAGCCGCCGCCGTTTTCCGCGTTCACGCAGGCAGCTCTTTCGAGCAGTCTCGAATGAAGATAGAAAACGTCTCCGGGGTAAGCCTCGCGCCCCGGGGGACGGCGTATCAGCAGCGAAAGCGCACGGTAAGCGACGGCGTGCTTTGAAAGATCGTCGTAAACGATAAGCACGTCCTTGCCCTGCTCGCGGAAATATTCCGCCATAGCGCAGCCCGAATAAGGCGCGATATACTGAAGCGGGGCGCTCTCCGAAGCCGAAGCCGCTACTATAATTGTATTTTTCAGTGCGCCCGCCTTTTCAAGCTGACCCGCAAGCTGAACTATCGAGGTGTTCTTCTGACCTATCGCAACATAGATGCAGATAACGCCTGTATTTTTCTGATTTATAATGGTGTCGATGGCTATCTCGGTCTTACCTGTCTGACGGTCGCCGATGATAAGCTCACGCTGACCTCTGCCTATCGGTATCATGCTGTCTATTGCCTTGATACCCGTGTGCAGCGGGCGGTCAACGCTCTGACGGGCGATGATCCCGGGAGCCTCCGCTTCGATCGGGCGGGTCTCGGTGGTATCAATTATGCCCTTGTCGTCTATCGGGATACCGAGAGCGTTTACTACTCGTCCGAGCAGCGCTTCGCCCGCGGGTACGGACAGAACTCTTCCGGTGCATCTTACCGTGGAGCCTTCCTTGATATGGCTTGCGTTGGCAAGTATCGCCGCCGAAACGGTCTCGTCCTCTAAGTTCTGCGCGATGCCGTAGCTGCCGTCTTCAAATTCGAGCAGCTCGTTCGACATACAGCGGCGCAGACCGTAGATAGTGGCGATACCGTCGCCCGTGCGGATTACGGTGCCCGTTTCGTGCATTTCCGCTTTCTGCGAATATGCCTTTATTTGCTCCTTGATTATGCTGCTTATTTCTTCGGGCTTTATCTTCACTTCTTTATCACTTCCTTGATTTCTTTAAGGCGGCGGCGGACCGAACCGTCTATAATGCGGTCGTCCGTCCTTATTATGATGCCGCCCAGTATAGACGGATCGACGTTGAATCTGAGCATCGCCGAATGTCCCGTAAGCGCGTGCATTTTCTCCTGAACCTTTATCTTTTCCGAATCGGTAAGCTCCACGGCACTCGTGACAACGGCTCTCACCGTGCCCGAGAAGTCTAAGTAAAGCTTGCGGAATTCCTCAAAGCAGTCCTTGAAAAGATGGATATACCCCTTGCGGCAAAGCAGCTTTAAGAAACTGACAACGTTCACCGAAACGGCGTTTCCGAAAGCCTTTTCGATCAGCGCGGCGCGTTCAGCTGTGGGTATCGACGGAGCCGAAAGTATTGCCTGATATTCGCGGTTCTTGTCGAACATCTCCGCCACCGTGCGCAGCTCTTCGAGGTATTCGCGTTCGCGGCGCTCCTCGGCGGCTATCATGTAAAGTCCCCTTGCGTACTCGTTAGCGGTATCATTCATTGCTGTCACCTATCCCGTCAAGGAACGAGTCGATAAGCTCGTGATGAGTCCTTTCGTCGATCTGCCTGCCGATGACCTTTTCGGCTATCGCGGCGGAAACGTCGGCTATCTGCGAGCGTAAGCTGTCGGAAGCCTTCTTGTATTCGAGCTCCGCGCCCTCACGCGCAGAGGTAAGGATATGCTCCGCCTTTTCCTTCGCGTCGTTCTCGATACGTTCGCTCAAAAGCTTTGCGTTGTCCGAAGCGTTCTTGACGATGCGGTCAGCCTCCGCGTCGGCGGTCTTCATCTTTTCGTCCCATTCGCCGCGGCTCTTTTCGGCTTCGGCTCGGGCAGCGGCAGCCTTGTCGTACTCGGCGTTCGCCAATGCCTCGCGCTCGGCTAAGAGCTTCTTAACGGGCTTGAAGAGCAGCTTTTTGATGATAAGGAAAAGAATGGTAAGGTTGCAGAGGGAAATGACAATCTGCCATATATTTAACGAAATAATATCTGCCGACTGCATATTTCCTCACTTACTTTCCTACCGCTTTGAGCATTATGTCAACGAATCTGCCGGGAGCTACGAATATCAGCAGTATAGCGATAACGAGCGCGTACAGACCGGTGGTCTCCGCAACGGCGCAGCCCATGAGCATGGTGGTCGTTACCTTACCCGAGCTTTCGGGCTGTCTTCCGATAGCCTCGCAAGCCTTTGCTACGGCATTACCTTCACCGATACCGGGGCCGATACCCGCGATCATAGCGATACCCGCGCCCAAAGCGCAGCAGCCCAAAATGATTCCAATTGCAAGTTCCATAATTTCTACCTCCGTATTTTTTTGTTTTACTTTGCTTACTTTTTTACCTTAATTAGTGTATTTCCGCACCTGCGGCAGCAGTACGCTCCTGTCATATCGGCGATAAGGTCGTTTCCGAGCGGTATCTGAAGTCCCTTGTCGGAGATGTTCTTCATCTCTTTAAACGGTATCTTTTTGCCGAACACGCCGTCCTTGAAGCACTCGGGCGGCGCCCATATCAGCCCTGAGCACGCCATCTGAGGGAAGATATAGCCGTAAGTCATTTCCTCGCCGCAGTCGGGGCAGGTGTATTTCTTTTCCATAATAATACCTCACACGCCGAAGCCCTGTGTGCGCAGCCGCAAAAGATTCATTTCTTTGCGGCGTTCGATCTCCCGCATGGCTGCTTCTTTCAGCTCCGGCTCATTCATCATCCGGAAATGCGAATGAACCAGCTCCAGGCGGTTCTGCTTCTCGCCGTGATCCAGCGCCTCGCGTTCCTCGCCGCGAGCCTTGTACATAAGGTTCTCGCGTTCGATATGCCTGGCGAATTCAGCTTCGGGGTCGCGCCCCTCGCTTGTCAGCAGCCACAGCAGCCCCTCGTTCCCGGCGTAATGCCCGTGAACGCTCGATGCAAAATCATCTTCGTAATTGATAAGCAGCCTTGCCATGTGGTGCCTGACCAGCCAGTCGAAATAGCTGTCGATGTCCGTCACGGTCTTGATATCCGTTTCAGAGAAAACGCCCGCGGCATAATTCGCGCACTCGCGTATAGAATCGAGCATCGCCTGCTCGTCGCCCTTTTGGAACTCTATACACGGAACGCTGTCAAGCGGTCTCAGCTGCTCGAAGCCGTTCGGTTTCAGCGTAGCGCCGTAATATTCGCCCATCGACCTGAACCAGCCGTTGTTGCCGTTTTTTACGGACATATCCATCGTGTCGGTGTAAATGCTCGCAATGCCTATCTCGACGAAGTACACTCCCCACCCCTTGGGCGGCTTGTACCCGCTGAAACAGGTCACAGCCTCGACTATCTCGCCGTTTATGACCCTTGCCAAAAACGGGTGGTTGGATTTTTTTACCTTTTGAAAACCCAGCGGTTCGAGAGCCTTGGACATCTCGTTCTTGAAAGCCGTTTTGAACGTCAGCGCCATGACTCACACCTCCGCCGTTTTGGGCGTTTTTTCGGGGTGTCTCTTGAAGAACTCGTCAGCCGGGAACGCGCCCGCTGTGTAGAGCATCGTCAGCATAGCGAATATGTACGCCTGCAAAACGCCGCTGAACACATCGAAATAGATACTGAGCACCGCAGGCAGACCAACTCTCAGCACGGGGAAGGTCTCGGCAAAGCTGCCGAAGATAAGCTCCGAAAGTCCACCAAGTCCCGCAGCCACAAGCACCGAGATTACCGAGCCCGAAAGAATGTTTCCGTAGTGACGGAACGACATGGAGACCGGCGTCGCCAGTTCGCTTATGATGTTGAGCGGCGCCATAGCGGGAGCGGGGTCGCCGAAGGTCTTCAAATACGTCAGCGGACCGCACTTCATTCGGTAAGCCGTGATAAGTATGAACGTGAGTATCGCCCAGCCCGTAACGACGTTCAGGTCTGAGGTCGGCGGGAAAAGCCCCGCAAGCGACATCAGGCTCGAAAATGCCGAAAGCGCCAGCATAGCCGCGATAAACGGCGAAAAGCCCGCGAAATACTCGCCCATGTTTGTTTCTACAAGCCCCTCGGCTTTCTCGACTATCCACTCGGCAACGAACTGCCGCTTTGTGTACACCCTCCTGCGTATTCCGTGAGTGAGGAACAGCGCAAAGCCCGTTATCGAGATCATCACGAGCCACGAGTTCGCCTGAGCCTCCGTTATCGGAAGCTGCTGAACGGGCATATCCACCGTGAAGTATATGAGCGGCCCCTTGATCTCGATGCCCTTAGTCGGCACGGAGAACAGCACCTTGAGCGTTATCCCCGCCGCGACGGGCAGAAGCATCATCAGCACAAGCAGAAAATCGACGAATTTGAAGCCGCCCGTGGGCTGCTTCATCTCGGGCTTTCCTTTGGCAAGCTCCGCAGTATTATTCTCATTCATTAAACGTTTTCACCTCTTTCCGCGTCGGAGGTATCGCCCGAGGACTCGCCCTCAGTCGTACCCGCGTCTTTGACAAACATCATTCTTATCCACGCCGATATCCTCGGGAAGAGCAGCGGGACAAGCACGCTTACTATGTTAAAGCAGGGCAGCGAAAGTCCGATAATGCCGACAATCGCGAGCATGGTATACCGCAAGGTCTGAGACATTTTGGCGAACTGCCGCGCCTCCTTTTCATCGTCCTTTTGTTTTTCGAGCGTTTTGACAACGGTCAAGCCCATCAGCCAAAAATTGACGACCGCCGCGATACCCGAGAGCAGATTCCCGAGCAAAACGGTATAGTCCCATTTTCCGATGACAAGGAACACCGCCTGCAAAGCGACCGAAAATATGACTTCCCACACGGCGATGAACCGTGTTTCCTTCTTAACTACCGAATCCGCGGCGAACACCTCCCCGCATTATTATGTTGAAAATTTTCGCAACATTTTTATTATATCATGCCGTACAATATTTGTCAATAGCCGACAAAGCCAAACATTTCATGAAAAAACCGTGTTTTTCGGATTTTAAGACAAAAAATCCCCGGAGAGCCTCGCCGATGAAAGGCTCTCCGGGTGAGATGGTTAATGATATTCCCGCCCGCACCGCATCGGGGAACGGACGGAATACCGATCGCTGTCGCAAGCCCGACCGTTCACACATTCGGGCATTGCCGTATCGGTTATTTAGTCCTCTTTATCATACCGTTTTTTGTTCCGTATAAAGAATCGAGTTCCCGAAAGTCCCCTCCGCGAAAAAGTGTCATTCGCCGCTCTGTGCCTCAACAAACGTCCGAAACGCTCCGCACAGCAGCGGGTGCGCGGCGGAAAAGCTCATGAACGGCTCGGAAAGCTTGTTCACGATAACGCTTTTGGCTCCTATGCATATCTGTATCTTTCCCATATTGAAAACCGAGCAGTTGCCCTGCATCTGCAGCGGCGCGTGGGATATTTTCATAAGCGGAAGGCTGTCGTTCAGCAGCGCGTCGAAATTGCGGCGGCAGACTTCGAGCCTTTCGGGTTCGGTTATGTAGGAATACTCCGCGGTGCTCTCTATCGACTTTACGCAGAAGCTCTCCACGCAGGCGCTCCCGGGGTCTAAGAAGATCGTGCAGCCGAAGCGCTCGCCCTGCTTTCTCACGCAGTAGTAAGGCTCGATGAGCCCCGTCATGTAAAGCGGCAGCCAGTCGGTTATCGCGGTGATAAGCTCGCGGGCGTTCCTGTCTACGTTATGGATTATCCTGATCCTGGTGTTCTTTTTTACGCAGGCGGTCATGAGCGCCGTCCAGCGCGTGATAAAGCTGTTCCCGAGCCATTCGAGCCCCGCGTCGGAATAGAGCAAAAGCTCGCCGCTGCCGTTCCTTATCGCCGAGCAGAGAAACCTCGTCACCGCCTGACGCAGCCCCTCCGCGCCGATATAGCTGTCGGAGAAAACGCACCTGTCGTCTATCGGCAGCTCGGGCAGCTCGAAATGCGCGGGGAAATCCTCAAGGCTCTTGATGAACTGCTTTACAACGACAAGATCATCCGCCGCGTCCTTGTCGGAAAGCCAGTCGAGAAGTATTTCGGAAAGCTCTGCCTCGCCGACTGTCTCCGCGGGAAGGCTCATCATCATCGAAAGCTCGTTCAGGCAGTCCTTTTCGATGAGCCTTGCTGCCAGTATATCACATATCCGTTTGGGGAGCTTGTTGCTGCGCTTTATCTGCCTGCCGCCGACGCGCAGCCTGCTGATGTACGAAGGGTCTACGTTCACCGCCTTGCTGAGGCGGCTGTTGGAAAGCTCTGCCAGTTCCATGAGCGTCCCGAGCTTTTTGCCGAACAGCGAACCGTCCTCCGCGCCTGCGCTGCCGCTGTCTGCGGCGAAGGAATCTACCTCCCTGCCGTCAAAAAGCCAGTCGGTGAGCGCCGTGCAGACCGTCTTTATGTCACGGTCGCCTTCCGCGCAGCCGACAGCACGACAAAGCGCGTCGAGCCTGCCCTTGTCCTCGCTGCAAAGATACGCGCCGCGCACGAGCTTCGATACCGTGCGGCTGTCCTTGTCGGGCTGACGGGCGCCTGTTTTGAGCCTGCTGACGACCGATTCGGAAAAGTCCGAATACATAGCAAGCTGCCTGCTGTCGGCGTTAAGAAGATCAATAAGATACGTTATTTTGTCCTTAAACATAGTATTATCCTCCTGCCTTTCCTTTCCGTTCCGTCAGTTTGTTAAACTTATACGACATTTAAATAGTATCATGACTGCGCAGGGCGGCTTCCGCGAAGTCGGCAGCATGACCGAAAGAACGGCAATGAACGCCGTTTATCGTTCCGCAGCAGGGGCAGACAGCCGCATTGACAAAAATATCATTTCCGCAGCCCGAACATTTCATAAAAAAACACCTCCTATCGTCATCTAAATCGTTATCGTAAGTCATATATTTTAAGTAGAAATATACTAATATATATCAGTGCAAAGCGTATTTTTATATAATTATACCACAGCTGTTTCAAAAATGCAATAGATGACAAACTATTGTCATTGACTGTTTGCGTGACATGACTTTGCAGAAAAAATGCCCGTGCTATACACACGAGCAAATTATAAGTCTCAATCGCCGCAATTTTCGGATTTCATCAACAACCGATCTATGCAAAGGTATTTTTTTCGTCAATACATATCGTAGGAAATGTCATCGCCGTCTATCGTGAACTTCACATAGTCGGTGGTCTCGTAGTTGCCGAAGATGTCGCAGATGTAGAAGCAGTACAGATAGTCGCCGTCGTCAAGCTCGGTAAAGGCAATCTTTGTCTTGCTCGAATACTTGTATTCGTCGCCCTCGAAGAACATATCCTCAACGTCGCTGTCGGGGTCGAGCACGCAGAGATAATAGCGCGGTGTGATGATGTCGCCCTTTTCAAGCTCCCTGCCGCTTCTTGCCGCACAGCCGTTCTCGTCGATGCCGTCCCACACGTCGATTATCTCCACCTCGCCGGGGTCGCCCGAATGGTCGTCGTAATAGTACGCAAAGCGCAGATTGGTCTCCTCGCCGTTTAACAGTATCGGCGAGGTGTAGATGTCGTAGCCGTCACAGTTCTCCTGGAGATATGCTGCCAAAAACTGACCGTCGGGCAGCGAGAACCAGAATCTGCCGAAGCCGTCGATAAATTCGCCCGTATCGAAATTGCCGTATACCTCGCCCGAGCTGCCGAGCTCTATCGCGAACAGGTCTTCCTCCGAATAGAGATAAACGCCGCCCTCGATGTGGTCTACATCGTCTACGCAGTCCTGAGAGAGCGTGAAGGAGTAAAAGCCGTCCTCGTCGAAGCCGGGCTCCACATCAAAGGTGATATTCGCGCTGCTGCTGCCCGGGGCGTAGTCGTCGGCGAAATCCCAGTTCGAGGTGACCTCCATGATGTATTCGAGCATACCGCTGTCACTTTCGGTGTAATTGTCGCCGCTCCAGTCGTTCGAGAACATACCGAGTATGCCCGTGTTGTCGTAATCTTCGATGCCGCCGTTCACCGCACCGTAAGCGACCTTGTCCACCAGCCCGAGATAATAGGGACTTAACGCGATATCCTTGAACAGACCAAGCTCCTGCGAGCCGCTCACGCAAAGCGGATAGTACACCGAAAGCCCGCTCGCGCCGCTGTGGTTCTTGCCGTTCTTCTTGTATATAACGGAATCTTCGAGAGCTTTCAGCGCCGCGTCCGCGTTTGAAGAGATCTCGCTGCCTGCGCCGATGATGCCGCCGATATCCACCATGTTGGTATATCCCGCCGATTTGGTATTTCCGCCGAAATTATCAGACTCATTGATCTTTCGCGCTACGCCCGAGAAGTCCGCGCCGCTCTCGGTAAGCTCGTAAATATCCTTTGAATAGGCATTGAACGCCTCGATGAATTTATCTATCTTTGAAAGGTCGGTCACGGAAAGCGTTGCGGAGCTTTCCTTATTTATCTGCTTGCAGTCGGCGTAAAAGCTGTCAACGATGACCTTTCCGA